>NZ_LIRG01000702.1 GCF_001419695.1 Streptomyces prasinopilosus | reverse complement strand
CGCAGCCCCTTCCACCCGCGGTCGTCGCCGTGCCGCGACGGCCCGCAGCCAGTGGCGGTGGAGTTCCAGGCGTTCCCCGTCCGACGCCCCGCACAGGGCGGCGAAGCGTTCCACCGGGGCGAAGTCGAGGGGGACCGCCTCCCCCGCGCAGTAGCGGTGCAGCGTGGAGGTGTTCATGCCCAGACGGCGGGCCAGCGAGCCGTAACTGCGGTCCGTGCGTTCCTTCAGCTCCCGCAGCCGAGCCGCGAACTCCGCCACGTCGTCCTGTGCCGACACCTTCGCCTCACCCACCCGTCGGGCCGAACGGGCCCGGGACGGCATCCCAGGCACCCCACATACCTGCACGTCGGACGGGCTGGGACGGTTCCATGCCCCGGGACCGGCCGCCGATGCTTGCGCCGGCCGCCCGGGACGGCGGATGCTCCCGGTGTCGCCCCGACGGCCACCGAACGGACCGTCCGGCGGCACCCGCATCCCACCACACACTCCTCACGGGGGACACCCATGCCCATGCGCACCCGGGCCGCCACGCTCGCCTTCCTCTCCGCCGTCACCCTCGCCGCCGTCACCTCGCTCGCCGGGCCGGCCGCAGCCGCGCCGGCCACGGGCGCCGTTCCGGGGGCGAAGGCCGCCGCGCCCAGGTTCCTCGCGGCGTCCCAGCTGCCGCCGCACCCCTCGTCCGCCTGGACGGCGGGACCCGTCACCGACGGCTTCCCGGCCGAACTCGCCTACTGCCTGGGCGAAGAGGGCGTCCCCGCCCACGACTACCGGCACCGGGTCTTCCACACCGATCTGGACACGGGTGCCGTACAGGCCACGGTCGTGACCGGCTCGGCCGCCCAGGGCAAGGCACTGGCCGCGCTGATCGACAGGAGGATCCGTTCCTGCGCGGACCGCATCGAGCGGTCCGACCCGGAGACCGAGGCCGAGGGCCGGTTCTACGGCTCGCTGCCGGTCGAGGAGGGCGCCCGGGTCCACGGACTGCACACCGCCACCTCCTGGGGCGCCACCGACATCCACCTGCTGTCGGTGGGCCGGGACGGCAGGACGATCACCGTCGTGAGCTGGGGGCAGATGGGCGACTTCGGCGACGCCCCGGTGGCCGCCTTCAGGAAGACGACCGCCCGGGCCGTCGGCAAGCTGTACTGACACCGCAAGAATCTGTCCGAAACGCTGCGGTCCGGAGGGAACCACCCGGAAGGGCCGGATCCGCGTCGGACCGCACGACCACCGCGAATCCGGGGTCGTCCTCTCGCCACGGGGGTCGGGAGGACGACCCCGCACCCCTGCGTGGCCGTCGAAGTTCGGCCAATAACCGGCCTTGACGGTGCCGCATGACTGGCGCGTGGGTGACGGGGCATGGATTCCCACGGACGTGTTCGAGCCGCAGGGGGAATCGACACCGGGACGCGGGCGGGGGCCATGAGAAGGCAGGTAGGAGAGGGTCGCCCCGGTACGGCGGGGGCCGGCTCGGTGACGACCGCGGAAGAGACGGCCGACGGGAGCGGGGAGCGGGCGCCGGAGGCACAGCTGAGACGACGGCTGGGGTGCGCGGACCTGCGGGCGGTGCCCGAGTCCCGTCACGACCTGCGGCGACTGCTCAGGCACTGGGGAAGACCCGGACAGTCGGAGACGGCCGAACTGCTCACCACCGAACTCGTCACCAACGCGCTGGTCCACACCGGCCGGGCGGCGGTCCTCACCGCCACCGTCGGCCCCCGGGGGTTACGGGTCGAGGTGCGGGACTTCGCGGACCACGAACCCCGGCCGCGGGCACCGGACGCCGGCGAGAGCACGCACGGCCGTGGACTGGTCCTGGTCGAGTGCCTCGCCGACGCGTGGGGGATCAGGGCACACGGGGTGGGCAAGGCGGTCTGGTTCGAACTCGGGGCGGACGCCGCCTGACCCCGGCACCGAAACCGCTGACACCGGCACCGGAACCGGTGACGGCGCACGGGGTGGGGCGGAGCGCGCCCCGCGCAGGCCGCGTTCCGTCCCACCCCGTGCGTCTACCGTCCCGCCGGTGTCAGCCGAACTGCTGCTCCAGGTCCTTGAGCTTGCGCTCGAGGGAGTCCAGACGCGGCAGCGCCTGGGTGTCGTCCTCCGCGGTGAGGTCGACGGTCGCCGGGTCCGAGGCACCGCGCACCGGCTGCAGAGAGGGACGCGAGCGTACGGGCAGGACGGCCTCCGACACCGCCGCGGCGGGCTCCGCGGGCACCACGCCGTCCGCCCGTTCCACCGTCGGCGCCTCCCCGGGACGTCCGCCGCCGCCCACGAGGGCGCGGTGGCCCCGGCTGATGGCTTTCAGCCGTGCCCGCTCCACCCGCTCCTGGCCGCGCCGGCGCCGGCGTGCCTCGTCCTTCTGGCGCTGGTCCTCGCGGACCTCCTCCACCGCCTCGTCGAGGCTGCGCACGCCCTCCAGCAGCATCAGCGACCAGGCGCGGTACGTCTCCCGGGGGGCCCGCAGCCAGCGGACGATACGGATCTGCGGCAACGGGCGCGGCACCAGGCCCTGTTCGCGCAGGGCGGCCCGACGGGTCTGCTTCAGCGCGCGGTCGAACAGCACGGCCGCCGACAGGGACATGCCCGCGAAGAAGTGCGGAGCGCCCGCGTGCCCCACGCCCCGGGGGGCGTGCACCCAGTTGAACCAGGCCGCGGCGAACGCGAACGTCCACACGAGTATGCGGGAGCCGAGCGCCGCGTCCCCGTGGCTGGCCTCGCGCACGGCGAGCACCGAGCAGAACATCGCCGCACCGTCCAGGCCGAAGGGCACGAGGTACTGCCAGCCTCCGGACAGTCCGAGGTTCTGCTCGCCGAAGCCGACCAGACCGTGGAAGGAGAGCGCGGCCGCCACCGCGGCGCAGCAGAACAGCAGGACGTAGGAGACGGTGCCGTACAGCGCCTCCTTGCGCCTGCGGCGTTCCTCGCTGCGTTCCCACGAGTCGTCCGTGCTCGTGTCCTTGACCGAGGAGCGCTTGCCGCGCGCGAGCACCGCCACCGCCGCCAGCATGCCCAGGAGCAGCACGGCGCCCGGAAGCAGCCAGTTCAGCGATATGTCGGTCGTTCTCATCCAGGGGTCCCTTGCGTTGGGATAGGGCGTAACGCCCGCCATAGTGGCCCAATCCCGCCGTCCCTCAGGGGATTTCGGGGCAAGTGGCCGTCATTGGAGCGCGAGGGGGTACCCGAGGCGGCGTTCTGCTCGAACTGACGCGTGGGACAAGGGAGTCGAGTTCGAATGGGACCGCCCGTACAGGTGGTTCCGTGAGGACGCCTTGCGGCAGGTGAGGGAAGCATGGGCCCCTGGCCGCCCCAGCGGCCTCCGGAGGGCAGGGGCGGGCCCGGTCGTGCCGGTGCCCGACGCGGCGTCAGCTCGCCCTGGCCACCGGCATGCTGATCTCCTCGACGGGCAGGCTGACGACCTTGCCGCCGGTCTCCGCGGCGCCCGCCCTCCCGACACCGCAGGTGCGCGGGCAGTTGGCGCAGATGTCGTCGGGACGCAGGGTGTAGAACATGCAGCAGCTGATCCGGTCCCGGGTGCGGGTGGCTTCGCCGCCCGGCCCGGTGACCGTGCGGAAGCCCGCCGCGCCGACGTACGGCTTGGTCGCACCCGGCAGCAGCAGCTCCAGCTCCCGCAGGGCCCGGTCCTCCTCGCCCAGCAGCTGGCCGATGTACCGCAGGCTCTCCACGACCTCGTCGGTCGCCATGCCCCACAGGGCCCGGCCGCGGCGCCGCATCCTCGGGCCGAAGCCCGCCAGGACGGGTTCGAGGTGCTCGGCGACGGAGGCGCGCACCTCGGCCCGCAGGGCCTCCTCGTCCGGAACCACGCGGGCGCCGGGCAGCTCGGCCGCCGGGTCGCCGGGGAGGCAGGCGAAGGACGCGGGGCGTACGGCCATGCGGCCCACCGCGAGGCCGTCGGCCGAGCGGTCGAAGGAGACGTGGGACACCGGGTAGCGGGGCACGCGGCGGTGCAGGAACCACGGCACGGTGATCAGCAGGCAGGCGGGCCAGGCGTAGCGGTGCAGGCCGAAGCTGGCGACGACGTCGGGGCGGGCCTGCTGTCCGTAGTCCCGCAGCACCTGGCTGTCGTCCCAGGACAGGAAGGCGTCCAGGGCGGGGCCCCCGTCCCCCTCGGCGAGAGCCTCGGCGGACACCCAGGCGCCGCCCCGGGGCGCTTCCTCGCCGGCGGCGAGTTCGGTGACGGCGAGTGCCGGGAAGGCCTCCGCCAGACGGGCGTACGCGTCCGCGACGGCCGAACCGGGCGCTGCCATGGGACCACCCCTTCACGTCTCGCCGAACCGGCCCGCGCCGGACCGGTAAAGGTAAGCCTCACCTTACCGAAGATCGTCGGGATGTGAACCGGGGGGCCGGTACCCGTAAGGTGCTTGACGAACGGCTGACAAGCCGCCGTAATGACCCCAAGTACCGAAACGTCCGGAGGAGGACCCCGTGAAGCAGGGCACGAAGGGCTTCGCGGGGACGGGTGGCACCGGAACCGGACGAGGCGGTCCGGGCGGGGACGCGCGCGCGGGCGGGGCCGGGGCGCCCGCCCGGCCCGGCGCACGCCTCCGGGAAGGCGGCTCCGCGCCCGCCCGGGACGACGCCGTGCGCGGTGAGCACACCCACGGTGAACCGGACGCCGTCCTTCCCCGGCCCCGGACGCCCGTCCAGCGGTCCTCCGTGCGCGGGCAGGTGCTCGCCGCCCTGCGCACCGCGCTGGTGACGGGCGACCTGAGGCCCGGCGCGGTGTACTCCGCGCCGGTGCTGGCCGAGCGTTTCGGGGTCTCCGCGACCCCCGTCCGGGAGGCCATGCAGCAACTCGCCCTGGAGGGCGCGGTCGAGGTCGTGCCGAACCGGGGCTTCAGGGTCGTCGAGCGGGGCGACCGGGAACTGGCCGAACTGGCCGAGGTCCGGGCGCTGGTCGAGATCCCGGTGGTGCTGCGGCTGGCCCGTACGGTGCCCGCCGAACGCTGGGCCGAACTGCGCCCTCTCGCCGAGGCCACGATCCGCGCCGCCTCCTCCGGCTGCCGGGCCACCTACGCCGAGGCCGACCGGGCCTTCCACCGCGCGGTGCTCGCCCTCGCCGGCAACGAACAGCTGGTCCGGATCGCCGAAGACCTCCACCGTCGGGCCCAGTGGCCCCTGGTCGGCGCGGCCCCCGGCGCCCTCGGCCGGGCGGGCCTGGTGGCCGACGCCCACCAGCACACGGCCCTGCTGGACGCGATGATCGCGAAGGACCAGGAGGCGGTGCGGTCGCTGCTGGAGGGGCACTTCACCGGCGCGGTC
>NZ_LIRG01000701.1 GCF_001419695.1 Streptomyces prasinopilosus | reverse complement strand
GGTCGACCGGGAGTCCGCCAAGGAGGGCCTGCGCCGCCTGCCGGAACGCGAGCGCACCATCCTGTACATGCGCTTCTTCGAGGACATGACGCAGAGCCGTATAGCCGCCCAGCTGGGCATCTCCCAGATGCACGTCTCCCGGCTGATCAGCCGGGAGACGTGCATCTGGGAGATGCCGACCTCCTCGCCGATCTGTGACTGCGTCATGTTGGCGAAGAAGCGCAGCATGATGATCCGCCGCTCTCGGGGCGGCAGCTTGGCCAGCAGGGGCTTGAGCGACTCCCGGTACTCCACGCCCTCCAGCGCCGTGTCCTCGTAGCCGAGGCGGTCCGCGAGCGAGCCCTCGCCGCCGTCGTCCTCGGGTGCCGGGGAGTCCAGCGAGGACGCCGTGTACGCGTTGCCGACCGCGAGTCCGTCGACCACGTCCTCCTCGGACACGCCCAGTACCGCGGCGAGTTCGGGGACCGTCGGGGAGCGGTCGAGCTTCTGGGAGAGCTCGTCGCCGGCCTTCGTCAGCGCCAGGCGCAGCTCCTGGAGCCGGCGCGGCACCCGCACCGACCACGACGTGTCGCGGAAGAACCGCTTGATCTCGCCGACCACCGTCGGCATCGCGAACGTCGGGAACTCCACGCCCCGCTCGCAGTCGAAGCGGTCGATCGCCTTGATCAGCCCGATGGTGCCGACCTGGACGATGTCCTCCATCGGCTCGTTGCGCGAGCGGAAGCGGGCCGCCGCGTACCGCACCAGCGGGAGGTTGAGTTCGATCAGCGTGTCGCGGACGTAGCCGCGTTCCGGGCTGTCCTCGTCGAGTGCGGCGAGCCGCAGGAACAGGGAGCGGGACAGGGTGCGGGTGTCGATGGCCGCCGTGTCCGGCGTCTCCGGGAGGTCTGGAGCGGGCGCGGCCGCGAGGGCCGGGACGTCGTCGATGGGGCCGAGTGCGTCGAGAGCATTGGGAGCTGTCTCGCTCTCCGCGAGCGTGAGCACCTTCGAGCTGCCCTGGTCTGCGGACATGCCACCCCCTTTGGGTCGCGGGACGGTCGCGGCGGACGCTCCTGTCCGAGGAACGCAGCCTTCACCTGAATACCGGAGCCGGAGCTTCGGCAAACGCGCTTCCGGCAGAATGTCACATGTCGGCAACGCGCTGTAGAGACATGTCGACATCGGGAGGGTGAATCCGGCCTGCAAACAAGGGGTCTGACGCCATTTCAGGCGGGAGGCGCAGGTAAGGGCACTGGTGAGCGATTCGCTCTCGGGGGCTATGCCTCGATCCTGTTTGCGGACCGCAGCCGTTGGAAGCTGCGTGCGAGCAGCCGGGACACGTGCATCTGGGAGACGCCCAGTTCGGCGCTGATCTGTGACTGGGTGAGGTTGCTGTAGTACCGCAGCAGCAGGATCCGCTGTTCCCGCTCGGGGAGCTGGACGAGCAGGTGCCGGACGAGGTCCCGGTGCTCGACGCCGTCCAGGGCCGGGTCCTCGTAGCCGAGCCGGTCGAGCAGGCCGGGGAGTCCGTCGCCCTCCTGCGCGGCCTCGAGGGAGGTGGCGTGGTACGACCGCCCCGCCTCGATGCAGGAGAGCACCTCCTCCTCCGTGATGCGCAGCCGTTCGGCGATCTCGGCGGTCGTCGGGGAGCGTCCGAAGGCGGTCGTGAGGTCCTCGGTCGCACTGTTGACCTGCACCCACAGCTCGTGCAGCCGGCGCGGCACGTGGACGGTGCGGACGTTGTCGCGGA
This sequence comes from Streptomyces prasinopilosus, assembly GCF_001419695.1. Lineage (GTDB taxonomy): Bacteria > Actinomycetota > Actinomycetes > Streptomycetales > Streptomycetaceae > Streptomyces > Streptomyces prasinopilosus. Next base: position 278 of record NZ_LIRG01000701.1, on the reverse strand, counting down.
AGTACCGCTTGATCTCGCCGACCACGGTCGGCATCGCGAAGGTCGGGAACTGGACGCCCCGCTCCGGGTCGAAGCGGTCGATGGCGTTGATGAGCCCGATGGTGCCGACCTGGACCACGTCCTCCATCGGCTCGTTCCGGGAGCGGAAACGGGCGGCCGCGTAGCGCACGAGGGGCAGGTTGGCCTCGATGAGCGCGGCGCGTACGCGGGTGTGCTCCGGCGTGCCCGGCTGGAGGTTCTTGAGCTGGCCGAAGAGCACCTGGGTCAGCGCCCGGGTG
>NZ_LIRG01000700.1 GCF_001419695.1 Streptomyces prasinopilosus | reverse complement strand
AACGACACCGGCACCGGAACACACGCGGTCGGGTTCCGGTGCCGGTGTCGTTTCCGCTGGTCAGGATGGCGATGGATCGACTTCCGCCCGTACGGTCGTGCGGGGGTCCGGTCCGGGGCCCACGCCCCGGCGACCGGCGAGGGCTCCGACGAGGAGCGGGCCGCGTCCGGACCCGGCGTCGGGGCGGGCGCCGTGGGGCGTGGGCGGAGGGAACGCGCTGAAGCGGTCGGTGGCCGACACGGGTCGGGTGGACTTTTCGCTGTTCACGTGATCGGGAGTGGCCGGACGCGCTTACCGTGAGGAGTGACATTATCGGTACGCAGAGTGACTTCCGGGGCTTGTCGGCCGCTGCCCGGACCGTCGGAAACGGGCCTACGAGTACGGGCGTTGCGGCACGGCGGTACGACAGAGGGGTGCGGTATGTCGGTGAACGGCGAGGCGGTACGGGTCCGGACCGAGGCGGACGAGCCGGGGTGGGAGGTGGACCCCGACGACGAGTGGGGCGTGGCCGTTCTCGCCACGGTGGGGCGTCAGTTGAGGCTGCGGCGGGAGGCCGTGGGGATGCGGGTCGCCGACTTCGCGGCGGCGGTCAAGTATGGGGACGACCTGGTCTACAAGGTCGAGAGCGGGAAGCGGATCCCCCGGCAGGAGTACCTGGACAGGGCCGACGAGGTGCTGGGCGCGGACGGGCTCGTCGCGGCGGCCTGGGAGGACGTGAAGAAGGTCCGGTACCCGAAGACGGTGCGGGAGCTGGCTCAGGTCGAGGCGAGGGCTGTGGAGATCGGCCTGTACGTGTGCCACAGCATCAGTGGCCTCTTGCAGACACCCGAGCATGCCAGGGCAGCCTTCGAGTCGCGTCAGCCTCCCTACTCCGAGGACGAGGTGGAGCGCATGGTGGCTGCTCGTGTGGCCAGACAGTCGATCTTCAACAAGAAGCCGGCTCCCGTGCTCAGCTTCGTCCTGGAGGAAGCACCGCTGCATCGTCCTCTCGGGGGCACAATGGTGTGGCGACAGCAGCTCGAACGCTTGTTGGAGGTGGGCGAGTTGCGGAACGTCACGCTTCAGGTGATGCCGATGCGCTGCGAGGTCCATCCGGGCCTGGACGGCAGGATCGAGCTGCTGAAGTTCGAGGACGGCACGGCGATGGGGCGTGCGGATGGCGCCTTCAATGGCCGACCGACCTCTGACCCGAGGCAGCTGCGCATCCTGGAACTGCGCTATGGCACCATCCGGGCGCAGGCTCTCCCACCCCGGGAGTCGCTGGCCTTCATCGAGCAACTGCTGGGAGACACATGATCCGCAATGCCTCCGCCGGGGACGCCTCCGAATCGGCGTGGTTCAAGAGCAGCTACAGCGACGGCAATGAAGGTGATTCCTGCGTCGAGCTTGCCATCACCCCCGGCACCGTGCACGTCCGTGACTCCAAGAACGCCGACGGTCCCCGCCTGGCGCTCACGCCCGGCGCGTGGGCGGACTTCGTGGCTCACACCTCGGAGCGCTGACCCGGCAACGGCACGCGTCCCGCACCTGGTTGTCACCGGGAGCGGGGTGCACATGGAGGGGCCCGAACCGGCAGCGGTTCCGGGCCCCTCGCCGTGTGGGTCAGCGGGCCACGAACTGGGTGAGGATGGCCTGCACCTCGTAGATGTCGACGCCCTTGGTGAAGGTCTTCTGCACCGGGGCGGGCGTGCCGGAGAGCCAGATCTTCAGCTCGGCGTCGAGGTCGAAGGTGCCGGCCGTCTCGACGGCGAAGTGGGTGATGCTGCGGTACGGGATGGAGTGGTACTCGGTCTTCTTTCCGGTGATGCCCTGCTTGTCGATCAGGATCAGCCGGCGGTCGGTGAAGAGGATGGTGTCGCGGATCAGCAGGTAGGCGGCGTGCACCTGCTCGCCGTGGCCCAGGAGGCGGGCGTACTCCTGCTGCGCCTGCGCCGGGTCGATGCTGTGCGCGTTGCCGAACAGTGCCATGGAAGGCCCCCTGCGTGAAGTGTTCCTGCGTGGAGTGTCTCCACATGAAGTGATCTTTCCTGGACGTTATCGGACATCGTCGAACGCGTCAGGGCCCGGGAACCTTTGTTCCCGGGCCCTGACGTCGGTGGTGCGGGGTCGTTACGCGGGCTGCGGCTCGCCGCCGAAGCGCTCCTTGTACGCCTCCAGGTCGTCGTCCGTCAGCTTGGCGAAGAGGACCGGCGGGACGGTGAAGGGCGTGCCGGCGGGGACCGACGTCAGGGCGCGGGCCTCCTCGGGGCCGACCCAGGTCGCGGTGTCCCCGGTCAGGGAGAAGACCTGGCGCATCGCCGCCGACGTCGACGGGATGAACGGCTCCGACACCACCGCGTACAGACGGATCAGGTTCATCGCCGTGCGCAGGGTGAGGGCGGCGGCGTCCTTGTCGGTCTTGATCTCCAGCCAGGGGGCCTTCTCCTCCAGGTAGGAGTTGCCCGCGGACCACAGGGCGCGCAGCGCGGACGCCGCCTTGCGGAACTGCAGCGCCTCCATCTGGGTCTCGTACTCCGCGAGGAGCGACGCGATCTCCTCGCCGAGCCTGGTCTCGGCCTCGCCGGGCTCGCCGCCCGCCGGGACCTCCTCGCCGAAGCGCTTCTTCGAGAAGGACAGGACGCGGTTGACGAAGTTGCCCAGGGTGTCGGCCAGGTCCTTGTTCACCGTGGCGGTGAAGTGCTCCCAGGTGAAGGACGAGTCGTCCGACTCGGGCGCGTTGGCGATCAGGAAGTACCGCCAGTAGTCGGCCGGGAGGATGTCCAGCGCCTGATCGGTGAAGACACCGCGCTTCTGGGAGGTGGAGAACTTGCCGCCGTAGTACGTCAGCCAGTTGAAGGCCTTGACGTAGTCGACCTTCTTCCACGGCTCGCGGACGCCGAGCTGGGTGGCCGGGAACATCACCGTGTGGAACGGGACGTTGTCCTTCGCCATGAACTCCGTGTAGCGGACGGTGTCGTCCGCCTCGTACCACCACGACTTCCAGTCGCGCGTCTCGCCGTCGGGCGCGGAGTCCGCCCACTCCTTCGTCGCGGCGATGTACTCGATCGGGGCGTCGAACCAGACGTAGAAGACCTTGCCCTCGGCCGCCAGGTCCGGCCAGGTGTCGGCCGGTACCGGGACGCCCCAGTCCAGGTCGCGGGTGATCGCGCGGTCGTGCAGGCCCTCGGTCAGCCACTTGCGGGCGATGGACGCGGCCAGCTGGGGCCACTCCTCCTCGTGCCGGGCCACCCACTCCTCGACCTCGTGCTGGAGCTTCGACTGGAGGAGGAAGAGGTGCTTGGTCTCGCGGACCTCCAGCTCCGTGGAGCCGGAGATCGCCGACCGCGGGTCGATCAGGTCGGTCGGGTCCAGCACCCGGGTGCAGTTCTCGCACTGGTCGCCGCGCGCCTTGTCGTAGCCGCAGTGCGGGCAGGTGCCCTCCACGTAGCGGTCCGGGAGGAAGCGGCCGTCGGCCGGGCTGTAGACCTGCCGGATCGCGCGCTCCTCGATGAACCCGTTCTCCTTGAGGCGACGGGCGAAGTGCTGCGTGATCTCCACGTTCTGCTGCGAGGAGCTGCGGCCGAAGTGGTCGAAGGCGAGGGCGAAGCCGTCGTAGACCGCCTTCTGCGCGTCGTGCGCCTGCGCGCAGAACACGTCGACGGGCAGGCCCTGGTCCTTCGCGGCCAGCTCGGCCGGGGTGCCGTGCTCGTCCGTCGCGCAGATGTACAGGACGTCGTGGCCGCGCTGGCGCAGGTAACGGGAGTAGACGTCCGCCGGGAGCATGGACCCCACCATGTTGCCCAGGTGCTTGATCCCGTTGATGTACGGAAGGGCGCTGGTGATGAGGTGTCGAGCCATCGGGGGCTGCTCCCAGGTTGAAACGTACGGAATCTCCAAATCGTAGCCGACACGGGTGCGCCGCCCGCTTCTCGTTCTACGGGCCGAGAAGCGGGCGGCGCACC
>NZ_LIRG01000070.1 GCF_001419695.1 Streptomyces prasinopilosus | reverse complement strand
AAGCACCCTGCGCCGGCCCTCCCCGCTGCGCCCCGGCAGGACGCGCCCCCGCGGCACCCGCTCGAGGAGCCCGATCCGAGCCCTCTTCCGGCTGCTGCCGCCGGCCGGGGCGACGGCGGGGCAGGGCCCCGGCGCGCGCTGTCGTCCGGCGCTGCCGACGCAGGCCGTGGAGGCCGGAAGCCTTCTGCCCCGTGACGCCGCGGGAATCGGCCCGTGCCGATCGGACGGGTCGCTCCCCGGTTCCCGGCGGGCGCCCCCGGGCCGGATCGGCCGCCGGGGTCGCCGCACTCACCGAGGTGCGGCGCGACCCCGGCCGTTCGCGAGGGCTGCGCCCGTCGTTCAGGCCCGCGCGTAGGTGAGGCAGTCGACCTGCTCGCGCTCGTAACCGACGGTGATGGACGGGGCATGGCACTCCAGCCCGGTGTTGTGCCGGCAGTCGGCCATCTTGCACGCGCCGACCCGGCCGGTGACGGACGGCTCCCCACCCTCCAAGTCCGCGTCCAGGAACGTGTCGCAGACGGGGGTGCTGGCGTCTCCCACGGTGATCGCCACGGCGTGGCAGGTGCGGCCGTGGTTGTAGGCGCAGCTCTCGGCCGCGCATTCGCTGATGACCGGCAGGTGCATGACGGGTGTGGCTGTCACGAGGGGGCCTGCTTTCTCGAGGTGCTGTACGGATCGGTCGCCGCGGTAGTGGTCCTCTCCGATCGGCGTGGCACACCGCCACCCCGATCAGTGGTCACCGCTCCGGCTCGCCGGACCGGCGCCTCGGCTCCTCCACGTCCCGCCGGGGCCCGGCAACCCCGTCCCGGAGCCGCCGGGGGAGTTCCTGATCCCCTCCGCGTCCACGGTGCGGGCGCGAGGCTCCAGCGGCGGTGCGCAAGGACGAAGTGCCGGACAGCAGCCGTGGGGCGGCGGGCGCGGAGGGACATGGTGGTGCCGGGCCGCGTCCACACCGACGGCTCGTGGAACACTCCCTTCCTGGCCTCCACTTTCCGCGATGTTCGGTGGGGGCGCACCTCGGCCGGGACGGAAGGCCCGAGGCCGGCAGGCCGACCGCTTCCCTCTCCCCCAGGGGGACGGGGTGAACGTCCCCCTCGGTGCGGTCCGTGCAGTCGTGGACGCCGACGGCGATCGGGGCGGTCCGTAGCGGCCACCGGACGGACGCCGGGCCGGAGACCGACGAGGAGTGCCACGCCGGCTGCCCGTCCCTGGCACGCACGTTCGCGATCCCCCCGGACAAGGTTTCCGCCAAGGTTTCCGCACCGGTGAAGACGGCCGGCCGACCCCTCCCGCTCCAGGCCGTGCGGAGTCGGGCGAAGGTTTTCCGCGCGCCTCGTGTCGCACGTCCGCCGGCACCGCCGACGGTCCAGCGGCTCCAGCCGTGGCCCTCGTTCCAGGACCCGGGCCATCCGCCGGGCCCGGATCATCCGCCGGACCAGGGCCGGCCCGGTCGGCGTGCCGTTTCCGGCGGGGACGCGAGGGGCAAAAGTGGCGAACCGTCATACGCCATCCCATACTGGGCCAGGTGTCACGGGAAGCAGGCCGCTCGACGAGGAGCGCCTGCGCCGCCTCCCGGCGGCCGGGATCGAAGCGCCAGGCCCCGTTCAGGGAACCACCCGGGTAGCCCGCCCTCACTTCCGACAGCACAGCCGACATCCCCAACGGCATCACCCCCCCACATACCACCCATGACACCGACCGCGGCCGTGTGCGACAGCACGACGGCCGCCGGACACCGGTGAGGGGGGCGCCAGGCACCCGGCCGAAGAAACTCGTCGCGCGATGCATCCGACAAGCCGCTCATCCGGAAGCCGGACCCCACGTGTGACCGGGGTCCCCACGAAGGGAGTTCCGATGACGAACTCGCGCAGCAGGAAGATCGCCACCGTCACCGCCGGCGCCTGCGTCCTGTCCATCGCCGTGGCCGCCCCCGCCTCCGCGGAGGCCAGGGCGCAAGAGGACGGCAAGGCGTCCGTGACCGTCTTCCACGGCGTTCCGGGCCTCACCGTCGACCTGTACGCCAACGGGAACGAACTGCTTCCCGACTTCGAGCCCGGCACCCTGACCGAACCCCAGTCCCTGGACCCGGGCACCTACGACATCGAGGTCTTCGCCGACGGAGAGGGCCCCGACGGCGATCCCGCCATCCAGGAGAGCGTCGAGATCCCGGCCGGGGCGAACGCCACGCTCGCGGCCCACCTCGACGCACAGGGCACCCCCGTGCTCACCGCGTTCGTCAACGACACCTCCAAGGTCCCGGCCGGTCAGTCGCGGCTGACCGTCCGTCACGTGGCCGCGGCACCCGCCGTGGACGTCCGCGCGGGCGGCGAGCCGATCGTCGAGGGCCTGACCAACCCGAACGAGAAGTCGCTCGAGGTGCCCGCCGGCGCGGTGAGCGCCGATGTCGTCCTGGCCGGGACCGACACCGTGGTCATCGGCCCCGCCGACCTCGACCTCGCCGAGGGCGTCGGCACGATCGTCTACGCCTGGGGCAGCGCCGAGGACGAGAACCTCGCGCTGAAGACGCAGACGATCAGCGGCATGGACTCCGCGCCGCGCGGCGCGGACGCCGGTGAGAGCGGCGCGATGGCCGCCGACAACGAGTCCGCCACCGTCTGGCTGGCCTGGGGCACCGCGGGCGCCGTCGCGGTCGCCGGTCTGCTGGCCGCCCGCCGCCGGTACATCCGGGGCACCTGACGGCCATGCCTCCCTCCCCCAGGGGCGGGCGGCCCTCCGCGGCGGCCGTCGGGGCCGCCGCGGTGGTCGCCGCCGTCCTGGCGGTGCTGCTGGTCCGGTCGCTGTGGCCGTCCGGAGCCTCGGTGCCGTCGGACTTCGGCGCCCGGCCGCGGGCCCAGGAACCCACGGCCGGGCCCTCGACAGGGGTCCACGACGGTGGCCCGGGCGGGGCGGGGAACGCGTCCGGCCCCGCACCCGAGCCGACGGCGCTGCGCGTCCCACGGGTCTCCCTGGACGCCCGGCTCCAGGACGTCGGCGTCAAGGACGACGGAACGGTGGAGATCCCCGACGGCGCGGGGCAGGCCGGCTGGTACCGCTACGGCCCCGCACCGGGCGCCCCCGCCGGATCCGCCGTCCTCATCGGCCATGTGGACGACCGCACCGGGGACCTGGGCGCCTTCGCCAAGCTGTACGGGATCCGGAAGGGCGACGACGTCACCGTCGCCCGCGAGGGCGCGCCCCCCGTGCGGTACGAGGTGACGGCCCGCGAGGTGGTCGACAAGGACAGGCTCCCCGACGAGGTGTTCCGGCGCCACGGACGGCCGGTCCTGACCCTGATCACCTGCGCGCCCCCGTACGACCGCGAACGCGGCGGCTACCAACGGAACTTGCTGGTGTACGCCGTCCCCGTCCAGGAGCACGACCGGGGGTGACCGGTGCCGGGCCCACGGCCGGCACGCGCGTCGTGCAGGACACGCAGCGCGAGGCCATCGGCCACATGGACCGGCTGCCCGAGCGGCGGTCGGGTGCGGGTGACCACCCCCATTGATGCCAGCGGTGCATGTCAAAGGCCCCGGACCGTGATCGGTCCGGGGCCCTTCGCCCGGTGCCCCCGGCAGGATGCGACCCTGCGACACCCGCTCAGGAGTTTCCCCGGGCAGGACTGTGACCTGCGGAAAAAACGGTCGCAGGGTGCCTGGCCCGGGAAACATCCCCGCAGTTCTCATGTGTTCGCGAGGCTTCCCGGCCTCATGTGTGCTGAATCCGTTGGCCAAGGCCCTGGACGGCACCCTGAACCTGGCCATCGACGAGGGCGACTCCCGCGTCACTTTCACCCCGCACGCCGCCTGAAGGCGAACCGTCACGGCCGGCCCGGGCGTCCGGGCTGACAGCAGATGATCCGGCTGCGAGGGGTGCGGCACGCGCCGGCCCCGTCCTCGACCTGACCGCGTGCGCGGTGGCGGACCGACAGCGCACCCCCCGCCATGGCGACCCGGCGCAACCTCGCGGTCGGCGCCCTGCGACCGAACGGCGCGAAGAACACCGCTTCCGGCCGTCGCCGCAGTGCGCGTGACGCCCGCCGACCCCTCACGCTCCTCGACCTCGCCCGAGCGCGAAGTGGACGTCACTTGACCGCGCCGAAGCCCTGAGGATCATCGCGGAATGACTTCGGGCTTTGTTCTCGGTCGGGCGGGCTGTCTCGCGAGGTCATCGAGTGGAACGGCGCTTCGGCGTTCCCTCAGGCCGGGACGAGAGGTGACACAGCCTCAGATGGTCGGGGTGTCGTCGACAACCGGCCGGTGAATCTCGACGACCGGCTTCCACCCCGCGGAGAACTCGATGAAGTCCGCACGGGTGGGGTAGGTGTCGATCGCGCGACGGTCACGCTTGGGGCTGTCGCTCGCCTTGCGCCCCCGGGGAATCTGCTCCTCGAAGATGTCGACCTTCACGTCGGGGACCTCCTTGAGGCCCTGGCGCCAGATCTGCACGATGTCGGCGCCGAACGCCTGCCGAGCCGCGGCGTAAAGGGCCGTGAGGGAGCCCTTGTCCCCACCAGGGACGAAAAGTGCCAGGTCCAGCACGACACCGGCGGACTGGAGGACCTCGATGGTCACCGGGCCGTTCTCGTCGGCCAAGTAGATTCCGGCTTCATTCTCGTCGTCAGGAAGGCAGGAGACCTCTTCCTGGAATATGGTTCTCGCCGTGATCGAGCCGCCCTCGAAATCCTCACCGGACTTGGTCAGAAAGGCAGGGACATAGCAGTCGGGAAGTTTGAGTTCTGCCGTGTCGGCGGAAACGAAGATCCTGTCCTTCACACCGAGCTTCGTCACCTCTTCCAGCGAGAGGCGGCGAGCGGCAATCTTCTCCGTGTTCACGATTTCCCTTTCAGGTTGCACTGTCCCTCCGAGCGAGGACGCTACCACGAAACCCCGAGGTCAACTGCTCAGTAATCCCTGGGTAGATGGCCTCCGACGACCTGCACGGGAGGATATCGAAGCGAGTGCCACTCGGTCGGGAAAACGCATCCGCCGGGTAGTATCCCTCGCCATGGTGTGGGGGATCAACTGACGATTACATTTGGGTGCGTTGAGGAGCATGGGGGAACTAATGGAGAATTTACGGTAGATACCGCCCATGTCCCCTTCGGGGAGGCGGGTGACGGCGAGGTGAGGCGGCCCATTCGTCGTGCCTCTCGAAGGGTGCAGCGGAAACCAGCCGGATGGTCCGACAGCGCAACAACGGAGAGCCTTGCCGGCAACATCTGAAGGGGGCGCGAACCGGAAATCGCGTACCACCGCGCCCTTTTCGGTCAGGGCTTCGGTGTAGTCGGCCGGCGCCCGGTTGCCGGCGCCCGCACCGTCGCCCCCGGCCTCCGACGGACAGCCCGAGACCACACCCGGCCCCTTGCCCTTCTCGGCCTCACATGATCAAAACGGACGACATCACACCACGCCGAAGCCCTGGGCCGAGCGGCCGGATGGCCCTTCGCCCAGCCCGACAGCAGCGTTCTCCAAGAGGCGGACCCGATGTGTCGACCGTGGTCCCCACGAAGCCACGTAATGGCACGCGTGTGGCACGCCCTCGGGCGCGACGAAGGGCCGGTCTGCGAGGAAGCCCCTCCCGGGCCGGCCCTTTTCTCCGTGCCCCCGGCAGGATGCGAACCTGCGGCGCCCGCTTCAGGGGTTTTCCCCGGCGGGTCTGTGACCTGCGGAAACAGCGGTCGCAGGATGCCTGGCCTGGGAAAGCATCCCTCCGCAGTTCTCATGTGTTCGCGGGGCTTCCCGGCCTCATGTGTGCTGAATCCGTTCCGCCTCTACCGGAGAGTGGAGGACAAGACGGACCGTCTGCTGGACGAGCCGACGACGCTTGGTGAGCCGTACTCGCGGCACCTGGGCGGCAAGCTGCGTGAGCTGCGTTTCGAGCTGGACGGCGAGGCCGTGCGCATTCCGTACTGGCTCGCTCCCGGACAGCGGATCGTTCTGCTGACGGTCTTCCGTAAGACGAGGATGCATGAGGCGGCGGAAGTCGAGCGCGCACACCAGGCGCAGAAGGTCTGCGAGACCGAGCATGGTCATGCCCAGTACGCCTACGAGCGGCGCAAGGAGAGCTGATGAATCACAGCACGTGGAGGACGCGCCGGACCCGGCAGCTTGCGGGTGAGACGGTGGAGTACGACCAGGAGTACGTCGACGCGCGGCTGGCAGGCGATCTCGGACAGGCGGTCTATGACCGTCGGATCGAGCTCGGTCTGTCCCAGGCCGAGCTGGCCGAGCGGGCCGGGATGACGCAGCCTCAGGTGTCCCGGATGGAGGGCGGCGACACCGTGCCGACGCTTCCGCTGCTGCGACGCCTGGCCAAGGCTCTGGACGGCACTCTGAACCTGGCCATCGACGAGGGCGACTCCCGCGTCACCTTCACCCCGCACGCCGCCTAAGTGCCTGGCAGGCAGGTCGTCAGCCATGGGTGCCGAGGGCGCCTGCGAAAGTCCGTAGGCGCCCTTCCCTTCTGTGCCTCAGCAGGATTCGAACCCGCGACACCCGCTTCAGGAGTGCGATCGCTCCTCGGTCCCTTCGGGGAGCCACCCGGCCGAGCTGTTCGTGTCAGACCACCGAGGAGCGCTGGCGTCTGCTGCCGTTGATGTCACTCGTGGATGTCGGAACGGCACGTCCGCATGTGCTCGCCCCCTCGGCCGGCCTCGTGCGCCCAGCTCTTGTCCGGTCACCGAAGCCGCGCGCTCCTCGGGTCTGCCACCGGAGGCGTAGTGCAAAGTGCCGTCTGCCGGGGCGATCCGAGGAGCCTGCCCCGCCCCGGGCTACCGGTTCCCCGCCGGCCGGGACCCCTCCGCTGTACGGCGGTAGAGCACCGATCGGCCGGACCGGGTGCGGGCAACGAGGCCGGCCCGGTGCAGTACGCCAAGGTGGTACGAGACCGTGGCAGCACTGAGGAAGTGACGTGCCGCCAGTTGCGCGGTGGAGGCCGGCTGTGTCAGCGCGGCGAGCAGCCCGGCCCGAGTGGGGCCGAGCCGACTGGGCCATCTCGGCGGAAGGTGCTGCCGGGGCCAAGGCGTTTGCACGGGCCTTGTCACGCACGGGATGGATCAGTATGGGGGGCCGGTCTCCGTCGCACGTCGGGTCCAGCGCCACACCCGGCCCAGGTGCGACGAGTGACGGCACGACGATCACCAGGGGCACGGGCAGCGCGATCTGGAACCGGCTCTCGACGCGCAGGCTGCCCTCGGCCCACCGGATGCCGGGGTGCAGGGAATTCAAGAGCCCGGCCGTTCCGTGCCGGGCCTGCACGCCGGCGCATCGGTCGGCCTCCGCGTCGAGGGTGGCTTTGGCGGCCTCCCAGTGCGGGGCGAAGGCCAGCTCCCGGGAGCGCCGCATCTCGTCCGCCATCTGCCGGGCCACGTGTGTCCCGCTCAGCGTCACGGCCCGCCGCGCCCCCGCCGGCAGCTCGGAACCGGTGAGGCCGGTCCGCGGCCGCCCGTCACACAACGCCTCCAGCTCGCCCAGGACACGTCCGGGCGGAGTGCACCGGATCCGCTCCAGCTCCTTCTCGACAGCGGGGGAGGTCCCGGACGGGTGTGGGCTGAGAAAGTCGGGCACGTATCCGCCCTGTCCAGAGCCAGTTCGGACAGCAGTGGCAGCCGGGCCCGGCGCAGCACGCGCCGTGCACGTGCGACCCACGGATCGGCATCCGGGACCGGTCGCAGGCCCCAGGGCAGCAGCGTCGCGACGACCTCGTGCAACGGCGAGACCGCGAAGCGGGAGCGGGCGAGCCCGGCAGCGTCCACGGCGAGCTCGATCATGATCCTCCCGCTGTCCGATCCTGCCTGATCCTGCCGGTCCGTGGCCGTCTGTTCGAACCTGCTCGAATCGTCACACGCGACGTCGCGGTGGCAGGCGTGATCGGCCCAGACTGGTGGCCCGCGGTCCGCCGGCCGACGGAGCCGAGGGGAAGCGTGTGTGCGAGGGACGCGAGGGGTCCGGCGACGACGATGCCGCGGGGCGACTTGCGGCCCTTCGCTCAGCACCAGTTGAACGGCGCTCATTGTCATACGACCTCGTGCCCCTCTTGCCCGCCGCTGGAGGAACCGCGGCAACGCACGACCGACAACTCCAGGAGGACCCATGAAGATGACCAGGAAGTTGGGCACTGCGCTTTCGCTTGCCGGCACGCTCACCCTCGGCAGCATGGTCATGGCGGCTCCGGCCGAGGCCAGCAGCTACTGCGTCTACCAAGGCTCCGACAGGGCCTGCGGCGTCACGTACAGCACCTACGACGTTCACGAGGTCTGCGACAACGAGGCGGACGGGAACGGGGTCTACGCCTACTTCTACGACGAGTGGGGCGGCATCAACCGTGTGAACGACGGCAACGGAAGCGCTTCGGGCTGTGGTCGTGAGACGTGGGACCACAACGGCATCTACGCCATAGAGATCTGCGAAGACGACTGGGGCGATGACACCTGTGTCTACAAGCGCTTCTAAGCGGTCTGCGTCGTCAGTCCCTCGGGAGTTGGGCACGTAGCGGACCACTTGGCGTTCGGCGCGGGACACGAGCCCCGGCCATGCTCACCGGCCCTGCGGTCCCTGCTCCAGGGCTTCTTCCTCAGCCGCTCCGTACAGGAACTCGGCAAGCTGCGACAGGAGTGACGGTCCGCCCTCTGTGCAAGGAGCCGGAGAGCCTCTTCCGGATGTGTCAGGTCGGAGCAGCTCCGTCCGTGATGACCCCGCATCCATACGTGCTGTTTCGAGCAGCAGGACCTCGGCTTTCGGGACGGGAACAACGGGAACCCTCGGCACTTCCTCGACCTTGACAGGACCAGGGCCGGGGCCGGGACCAGACGTCATGTGCATTTGAAACGCGGCCTGGGATCAGTGGGCTCCGCAGGAAAAAAAATACGTTCCTGGCTGGAGCCGTTGAAGGAGGGAAGCCGTAACTGCTGTCGCCCCTGTACTGTGCCGGCACGCAGACCCCGCGCAGCAGCTGATCGTGAATGTCAGAGGCCCCGGACCATGATCGGTCCGGGGCCTTTGCGCTGGTGCCCCCGGCAGGATTCGAACCTGCGACACCCGCTTCAGGAGTTCGATCCACCGAGTGCCATTGCATGTCGTGGTAGGGGTCTAGAGGGCGCAGTGAGCTGCCAAGAACCGCAGGTGTTCGCTGTCGTTGATGTCAAGCATGGATGTCAGCGAGCCCGCTACCGATTCCTGTCAGACGGGGCTCGGCCAGTTGCTTCATGCCGGGTGTTACTGAATCGCTCCGGGATCGGTGGAGGCTCTATGCGTTGACTCCGGCCGCCGGTTGGGGCTGGTGCTGAGCGTAGTGGCTGGTCTCGTGCTCATGGGGCGGGATGTCTCCGATCGCGGTGTGGAGGCGCTGGTTTTTGAACCGGTCGACCCATTCCGCGGTGCCGAGTTCGACGTCGGCGAGGCCGTGCCAGGGCCTGCGGGGCTTGATCAGCTCGGTCTTGTAGAGGCCGATCTGGGATTCCATGAGCGCGTTGTCCAGGGCGTCGCCGACGGTGCCGATCGAGGCATCGACACCCGCCTCGACCAGGTGCGCGGTGAACGCGAAAGACGTGTACTGGCCGCCGGCATCCGAATGATGAACGAGACCTGGTCCAGCGGGAGTTCCGGCGCGGTCGCGGCGCCACAGGGCCATGTCGAGGGCGTCGAGGACGCGCTTGGCCCGCTTGCCGGTGGCGGCGGACCGGCCCACGATCGCCCGGGAGAACACGTCCACGACGAACACGACGTAGACGATCCCGGACCAGGTGGCGACCCAGGGGAAGTCCGCGACCCGTCTTTCGTTCGGCCGGGACGCCGTGAAGTCGCGTTGCAGCAGGTCAGCTGCCCGATCATGGCCGCCGTCCCGGACGGTGGTGCGGATCTTCTTCCCTCGCCGGGCGCCCTCCGGGCCCAGATCGCGCCTCGGCCGGGCGACGGTGCAGCGGGCCACCGGTATGCCCTCGCGATGCAGTTGCCGCCAGGCTTTCCTGACCCCGTAGACGCTGAAGTTGTCCGTGTGGACGCGGCTGATCTGCGCCTTCAGTTCGGTGTCGCGGACTGTTCGGGTGCCGGGTGTGCGGTTCTTCGCCGCGTAATAGGCGCTCGTCGCGATCTTCAGTCCGTGGCTGGTCGGGACTGGGCAGATCGGCTCGACTCCGAACACCTTCTTGAACTCGTCGATGAACGCTACGAGTGCTTCGACGGCCGGTCGAGCTCGGCCGCGAAGAAGGCCGAGGCCGCCTTGAGGATCTCCTTCGCCCGCCGCGGTTCGGCGTTCTCCGCCTTCAGGCGCTTGCTCTCTGCAGCCTCGTCCGAAGTCACGCCCGGGCGCCGGCCGGCATCGACTTCGGCTTTGCGGACCCAGGTCCGCACCGTCTCAGCAGCACCGATCCCGAGCTTCGCGGCGACCGCCTTCATCGCGGCCCACTCGGTCGGGCAATTCGGGCGGACCTCCGCGACCATGCGCACCGCACGCTCACGAAGCTCGGCAGGATAGGGGACGGACATGCCATGACTCGATCCTCTCAGGGAATCGAGCCTCCAACAGCCCCGGAGCGCTTCAGGTGGCTGATTGCTTTGCGCGCGGCACGGGCGCCGGCCGGGCTGGAGCGGGACGGAGACAGACATCTGATGCGGTTGATCAGTCAAGCCGGGTTGGGGAAGGCGATCTGTTCGTTGTAGGGGGTGCGGACGGTGGCGCCGGCACCCTGATAAGCGCGGTCGGCCAGGACGAAGAGCTGGCGGGACAGACAGGCTTGGATCACCCCGTGTGCGCGGGCTGCGGTCAGGTCGTGCGTGCGGCCGGGCAGCGCTCGAGAGAACCACAGGGGTGTTCCGTCCGGGGCAGCCACGACCTGCACGTTCATCCCGTGACGGCGATGCTTCATCGAGTAGTACGGCTCGTCCGCCGCGATGCGGTCGGTGGCGATCAGAGCGCCGTCGAGGATGACGAAGCCCTCCGGCGGCTCGCGCAGGGCTTCGTGCAGGGTCGGGGCTCGCTCGGCGAGGATGTCCACCATTTCCGTGACGTACCGGCCGGCGATGGCGGTGGAGACGCCGAACCCCGCAGCGACCTGGGCCAGGGTCTCGTTCTTGCACAGGTGCACCAGGACCAGCAGGGCCTGCCGGAAACAGCCCAGCCTGCGCCAGCGGGAGTTCAGCTCACACCTTCGGGCGTAGATGAGCCAGGAAACGTGCTCAACGACCTCGTGCGGGACGTCGAGCATGGCACGATACGGGACCGACAGGGCTCCTGTGGCGAGAGGTTGGCGAGTGAGATCACCAGCCGCAACAACCAGGAGTCCTGCCGCGTCACGGCCCCTGACCACCAGCCGTCATCACCCGCAAACCACACGATGATAAGCGTTCAGTGAGGTGATCCAGTGGGGCAGCGAGTGGAAAGTCACTGCCCCACTGGCGGGTCACTGAACCTCGGCGGGCCCCTCCCCACTCCGCTCCAGAGCGCACTCGACGCTCTCCCCGCGCACCACGGGATAGCCGTCGTAGGGACCTTCAAGTGCCCCCGGAAACGGCCTCTCTGACGCCCACCGCAAGCTCACTCACTGACAGGCAGCGGGGCCCGGCCTCGCAGTCTCCGGCAGTTCGTAACGATCAGGTGAATAGCACCAGATCGAGGCAACCACACAGCAGCTTCACAAGTCACACACTCGCAAGTCACAACGCAAGTCCCAGGGGGGACCATGAGCCAGCAGTACCCGCCCCAGCCCCAGCAGCCCGGCCACGGCGAGCCCCGGCAGTCCGGCAGCAACGGCCTGGCCACCACCGCACTCGTCCTCGGCATCATCGCCGTCGTAGTCAGCTTCATCCCTGTCTTCAACGTTGTCGTCTGGCCGCTCGCCATCCTTGGCGTCATCTTCGGCGCCATCGGCCTCTCCAAGGCGGGCAAGGTCCGCAAGGGCAAGGGCGCCGGCATCACCGGCCTCGTCACGTCGGCTGTAGCGATCATGATGTTCTTCGCCATGAACGCCCTGTTCTTCTCCGCCGTCGACAAGGCCAGTGAGGAGCTGGACAAGTCGTACGACTCCACCACCGTCGGCGACGGTAAGTCCAAGACCGGCGGCGCCAAGGAGTCCGAGGTCATGAAGGACTTCAAGGTCACTAAGTGCGACGTGGTCACCGGCGACTTCGGCATCAAGGAGATGGCCATCCATGTCGACTACGCCAACAACGGCGACCGCCGATACTCGTACTTCGTTGAGGGCGAGGTCCTGGCCGACGGCAAGAAGGTCAACGACTTCATGTCAACCGCCGAGAACCTCGCCTCGGGCCAGAAGTTCACAGACAAGGACGCTGGTGCGCTTGTGAACGCGGACGAGATCAAGGACGCCAAGAAGCTCGAGTGCAAGACCATCAAAGCGTCCCGAACTGATTTCTGATCGCTGACGTCGCGCGACGCTGACCACCACCCCCAGGCCTCGCCGCGCACCCCGCAGCGGCGGGGCTCGCTGCATCATGGAGAGCATGGAGTCGCAGCGCGGCACGGGCGCCGGCCGGGCTGGAGCGGGACGAAGGCAGGAGCGCGGCCCGGCCGGGGGCCGGGCCGCGCGCGGTGAGCGGAGCGAGCCGCCTTGAACCAGTAGAGAAAGTTGTAACTCAGTCTGCGCGGTGGGGCTTGAAGCTTCGTGCGCATGCTGGGAGTTCGGCGTCCTGCCGGTGTGCGAGGGGCAGGAAGATCACTGGCCGGATCATCCAGGTGATGCGGACGTCGGCATGGGTGATGGTCACTGTGCAGGGCTCTGAGCGCATCAGGGCTCTGCGGGTCTCGGCGCGCTCTTCGTGCAGCCACGTCCACGCTTCGTCCGACGCGTCGGAGTCGAGTGCCGGTGAGATGGTGCGCAGAGCGATGGCTACCCAGCGGGCTGCCTGGGGTGCCGAGTACGCATCGAACGATGCCAGGCGCGCCGGCCCTCCTGTGCCGGTGACTTGCTCGGTCCAGCATTCGCACCAGTAGCCGCGGGTGGACCCGTTCATGGGGTCGCTCTTGCCGGGTAGGCCAGCAGTACGTAGCGGGTGCTCTCGTCGTAGAGAGTGAGTTGGTAACCCGTGCCACCGGTCAGGTAGGCGAGGGCTCGTTCGTGCTCGGCCTCGTCCGTCAACCAGTGCAGGCCCGACTGTGCGTATGCGGCGTCGAGCTGGTCGGTGATGTGCTGCGTGCGCTCGCGTAACCAGCGCAGTGCCAGGCGTGGGCTCGTGGCGTCGTGTGATCCCAGGGGGATGGAACGGACCTCGTTCAACGGGTAGGCGGCGGCCCTGCATCGGTAGGGGAGGGGCCGGCTGCCTGTGCTCAGCGCTGCGGGAGGAGCGGACGTCAGCACGGGGCCCTCCTGCCGGGCCGGCATCGGTGAAGAGTTCCGCGGTGACTGTGTGGCCGCTGTGGCTGCAGTGGACGACGACCCGGTGAGCGAGTGTGCTGACCATGCCCAGGCCCCGGCCGTGCTCCGCCTCTTGGCCCTGGTGGTCGACCTTCGGTGCGGTGCCCGTGCCTCCATCGTCCGTGACCGACAGGGTGATCACTTGCGGGGAGACCGCGAGGGCCAGATGGAAGCTGCCGGGTGTTTGGCCCTCCTCGCGGCCGGCGTCGGTGAGCCGTCGGTCGTCAAGGCGTACCAACTGCTGCGTGCCCTGATGAACACGGCCGTGGACGACGAGCTGATCCGGCGCAACCCGTGCCGCATCAAGGGCGCGGACCGCTACGACGTGCCCGAGCGGCCGGTCCTCACGGTGACGGAGGTCTTCGCCGTCGCCGACTCCATCGCGCCGCGCTACCGGCTGCTCGTGCTCCTGGCGGCCTTCACCACCCTGCGGTTCGGGGAGCTGGCGGCCCTGCGGCGCCGGGACATCGACCTGGAGGGGTTGACCGTCACCGTGCGCCGCGCTCAGGCCGAGTTGCAGGACGGCCGGCTCTTCGACAAGGCGCCGAAATTCGCGGCCGGGGTGCGCTCCGTCTCCTTCCCGGCCGAACTGCTCGACGCGGTCACGCATCATCTGGAGCACTTCGCCGCTCCTGGCCGCGACGGGCACGTCTTCGTCGGGCCGCAGGGCGGGCAGCTGCGGCGGAGCAACTTCCGGGACGACTGGGTCAAGGCCCGGAAGGCTGCGGGCGTCACGGCCGAGCTGCACTTCCACGATCTTCGGCACACGGGCAACACGCTGGCCTCGACGGCCGGGGCCAGCACGCGAGAGCTGATGACGAGGATGGGGCACAGCAGCTCCCGGGCCGCGCTGATCTATCAGCACATGACCAGCGACCGTGACCGGGCCATCGCTGACCGGCTCGGGGCCATGATCCGCGACGGTGGGGGAGGGGCCTCCGGCTAGGGGATGTGGCATCCGCGTGGCATTTGTGGCACGCGTGTGGCACGACCCCGGACACGACGAAGGGCCAGCCTGGGAGGAAAACCCTCCTGAGCTGGCCCTTTGCTCTGTGCCCCCGGCAGGATTCGAACCTGCGACACCCGCTTTAGGAGAGCGGTGCTCTATCCCCTGAGCTACGAAGGCGGGGATGTGTGGGCAAAGGTGTTGGAAATCCGCCCACATCGGACGAATTCCGACCCCGAGGGGCCCGGCACATCCACAGGGCGCGCCACCGAAGCGGTGCGCCGGGCACAGTCTAGCGGTTGCGGCAGCACCCCGAGGTGTCAGTGCTGCCGTTGTGGGGCTGTGCCGCTGTGCGACGAGGCCACCTGCTCGTCAGCCGACCCCACTCAGGATTCGCAACGCCCGCGGGTGCCCTCGGCGGGCGAGCGCCTCCAACACCTTGCCCACGGCGACGTCGACAGTCTCGTGCTCGCAGATCCGCAAGGGCACCCATCCAGGCCGGACGAGGTGGGCAGCGGTGTCAGCGTACCGCCGAACGTTGCCCCCAAGCTTCTCCCGCCACCACTCCCCGTTGTGCACCGGTGCGTGCAGGTGCTCGGGACACGCGTGCCAAAAGCATCCCCGCACGAACACCACGGTCCGTCACCTCACGAACGCCAAGTCCGAACGTCGCCTGTGCAAGCCCGGAAGCGGAAGGTCAACGCGACAGCGAAAGCCCAGCGCGTGGAGTGCCCGCCGCAGAGCCATCTCAGGAACGGTGTCCCGGCTGCGTTGCGCCAACATCACCCGCCGCACGTTCGCGTCCCTCGGTGCAGGAACGCTTGAACGGCGCAGGCCATCTCTCATGCATGCAACAACTCCTGTACTGAGGGGTTCGTCACCGCCTCCGCACGGCCATGGGGGGGGCGGCGTCGCCGTCTCCCCCGGCTGGAACTCTTCCCGCTGGACATGGACATGGACCTGGTCCGTGCGCTGCGCATCTCCCAGGCACCCGCGGGGGTGCGCGCCGACACCGGCATAAGCGCCGCCGACCTGGTGGCCCGCGTCCGGGCACGCTTCCCGGGCCTGACCGTGCTGGCCGACACCACAAGGCCGAGGGCGCGGCGGCGGAGCGGGAGCAGACGGCGCGCCGGGGGTGACGGCCACCGATCCGACTCCGGCCCGTCCCGGGCGGCGCGTGGGCACCACCCGGGACGGCGGAGCCGGGAGAGCGGCCCGCCGAGCACCAGTGTCCGGGTGAGCGGGCTCGTAGGGACGCCCTCAGGGGAGGCGGTGCCCCATCTTCGCCGACTGTCGGTTGTGCCCCTTGGTATCCCACCACTCCTCCAGCAGCGCATGCACCAGGTGCACGAGCTGCTGAAGCCGTTCGGGGTCCGGGGCGGGCGAGGCGAGGACGTCCGCGAAGGAACTGTCCTCCCAGGGCAACGCGACGGCCCAGCGTTCGCCCTCTCGCCCGGCGCGTTCCACCGTGAGCTGGTAGGCCAGCACGGCGGCACCACCCGGGCGGTGCTCCACCGACAGTTCGATGTCGGCGAACCTCGTGCTGCCGTCACCGGTCGTGTACGAACGGGCGAGCGCCTGCTCGGCCGGTGTCCGGTCCGTCATGGGCGCTCACCTCCTCTCCTGAGCCGTGTAAGGCGTCAGCACCTGGCGGCAGTCGCCGCGCGGGTCTGGTCGACCTTGTAGGCCGTCAGCAGATCATTCTTCCCTGCCGGTGTGCCGATGATCGTCCGGAACTTCTCGATCTTCGGGCAGGAGTTCGTGTAGGTGGAGAACCCGCCGCGGCCGTTGGGCTCCCCGGACCAGATGGCCGCGCTGATCTTCTTGTCCATGCTCGTGTTCCAGCCGTGGCGGGCCTTGATGTGCTTCCATCCCCACGTCTTGGTGCCACAGCGCAGCGTGTAGAACTCAGGTCCGCGGTAGTACTTGCGGACGACGTATTTCTTGCCGTGGTTCTTGCAGGTGGCGGCGATGCTGTCGGCGGCGATCCCGACAGCATCGCCGTCGGGATCGGACGCGGCGGACGCGGCGGACGCGGCGGACCCGGCGGACGCGGTGGATCCCGCGGGAGCGGTGGCGGCGGCGGACCCCGTGGAGGCGGTGGAGGCGGTGGAGGCGGTCCCGCCGCCGGTGCGCACCGAGTCCGGCAGCCCCTCCTCGGACCTGTTCCGGCAGTACCTGCGGGAGATCGGCCGCATCCCCCTGCTCACCGCCGCCGAGGAGGTCGAACTCGCCCGCCGCGTCGAGGCCGGACTGTTCGCCGAGGAGAAGCTGCGGCTGGCCACCGACCTGGACAGCAGGCTCGCCCAGGACCTGGACCGGCTCGTGGTCATGGGCCGGATGGCCAAGCGCAGGCTGATCGAGGCCAACCTGCGGCTCGTCGTCTCCGTCGCCAAGCGGTACGTCGGCCGCGGGCTGACCATGCTGGACCTGGTGCAGGAGGGCAACCTCGGCCTGATCCGGGCCGTGGAGAAGTTCGACTACGCGCGCGGCTACAAGTTCTCCACCTACGCCACCTGGTGGATCCGCCAGGCCATGTCCCGCGCGCTGGCCGACCAGGCCCGCACCATCCGCGTCCCCGTGCACGTCGTCGAACTCATCAACCGCGTCGTCCGCGTCCAGCGCCGCATCCTCCAGGAACGCGGCTACGAACCGACCACGGACGAGGTCGCCGCCCACCTCGACCTGACGCCCGAACGGGTCGGCGAGATGCTGCGGCTCGCCCAGGAACCCGTCTCCCTGCACGCCCCGGTGGGCGAGGAGGACGACATCGCCCTCGGCGACCTCATCGAGGACGGCGACGCCGCGAGCCCCGTCGAGTCCGCCGCGTTCCTGCTGCTGCGGGAGCACCTGGAGGCGGTGCTGTCGACCCTGGGGGAGCGGGAGCGCAAGGTCGTCCAGCTCCGCTACGGCCTCGCCGACGGCCGCCCCCGCACCCTGGAGGAGATAGGCCGCATCTTCGGCGTCACCCGCGAGCGCATACGCCAGATCGAGTCCAAGACCCTCGGCAAGCTCCGCGACCACGCCTTCGCCGACCAACTGCGGGGCTACCTGGACTGAACGCGAGGGGGCCGCCCGCGAAACCCCGCGGACGGCCCCCTCGGACGGACCCGGACAGGCCCGGACCGGACCCGGACCCGCGCGGGCCCTAGTCGACCTCCGCCACCGCCTGCGCGAACTGCGCCCGGTACAGGCGGGCGTAGGCCCCGCCCACCGCCAGCAGTTCCTCGTGGGAGCCCTGCTCGACGATCGAGCCGTTCTCCATCACGAGGATCGTGTCCGCGTCCCGGATCGTGGAGAGCCGGTGCGCGATGACGAACGACGTCCGCCCGTGCGCCAGTTCGGCCATCCCCTTCTGGATCAGCACCTCGGTGCGGGTGTCCACGGAACTCGTCGCCTCGTCCAGCACCAGGATCACCGGGTCGGACAGGAACGCCCGCGCGATGGTGATGAGCTGCTTCTCACCGGCGCTCACCCCGCCGCCCTCGTCGTCGATCACCGTGTCGTACCCGTCCGGCAGGGTGCGGACGAACCGGTCGGCGTGGGCCGCCCGCGCCGCCTCCTCGATCTCCTCCCGGGTGACCTCCCGCGAGGCGCCGTACGCGATGTTCTCCGCGATGGTCCCGCCGAACAGCCAGGTGTCCTGGAGCACCATGCCGATCCCGGACCGCAGCTCGTCCCGGGACATGCGCGCCATGTCGACGCCGTCGAGCGTGATGCGCCCGCCGGACACCTCGTAGAACCGCATCAGCAGGTTCACCAGCGTCGTCTTGCCGGCACCGGTCGGACCGACGATCGCGACCGTGTGCCCCGGCTCCACCGTGAGCGACAGGTTCTCGATCAGCGGCTTCTCCGGGTCGTACCGGAACGACACCCGCTCCAGCGCCACCCGCCCGCGCAGTGCGGCCGGCCTCTCGGCCGGCGAGACGTCGGCCGACTCCTCCTCCGCGTCGAGCAGTTCGAAGACCCGCTCCGCCGACGCGACGCCCGACTGCACCAGGTTCGCCATCGAGGCGACCTGCGTCAGCGGCATCGAGAACTGCCGCGAGTACTGGATGAACGCCTGCACGTCCCCGATGGACAGCGACCCCGACGCGACCCGCAGCCCGCCGACGACCGCCACCAGCACGTAGTTGAGGTTCGACACGAAGAACATCAGCGGCTGCATGACGCCGCTGTTGAACTGCGCCCTGAAACCGGCCTCGTACAGCGCCTCGTTCTCCTCGGCGAACCGCTTCGCCGACTCCTCCTGCCGCCCGAACACCTTCACCAGGGTGTGCCCGGTGTACATCTCCTCGATGTGCGCGTTGAGCGTGCCCGTCGTCCGCCACTGCCGCACGAAGTGCGGCTGCGACCGCTTGCCCACGCGGGTGGCGACCACGAACGACAGCGGCACCGTCACCAGCGCGACCAGCGCCAGGATCCAGGACACGTAGAACATCATCGCCAGCACGCCGACGACGGTCAGCAGCGAGTTGAGCAGCTGGCCCATCGTCTGCTGGAGCGTCTGCCCCAGGTTGTCGATGTCGTTCGTCGCCCGGCTCAGCACCTCGCCGCGCTGCCGCCTGTCGAAGTACGACAGCGGCAGCCGCGACAGCTTCGTCTGCACGTCCTCGCGCATCCGGTACATGGTCCGGTTCACGGCCCCGTTCACCAGCCGCGTCGCCACCGCCATCAGCAGCCCGGCGGCCGCGAACACCGCCAGCGCGAACAGCAGGACGTCGCCCACGGCCGCGAAGTCGATGCCCTCGCCCGGGGTGAAGTCGGTGCTGCGGAGCATGTCCGCGACCTCGCCCTCGCCGCGCTCCCGCATCGACTCCAGCACCTGCTCCTTGGTCGCCCCGGCCGGCATGTCCCGCCCGACGACGCCCGCGAAGACCAGGTCGGTCGCCCGGCCGAGGATCTTCGGCCCGATCACGCTGAACCCCACGCTCAGCACCAGGCAGGCCAACAGCCCGCAGAGGCTCAGGCGTTCCGGCCCGAACCGCCCGATCAGCCGTTTGCCGGACGCCCTGAAGTCCAGCGACCGGTGGCCGGGGCCCGTCCCCGCCCCGGCCCGCGCCATGGCCCCGGCCATCAGGCGGCCTCCGCTTCCGTCAGCTGGGAGAGCACGATCTCCCGGTAGGTCTCGTTGCCCGCCATCAGTTCGCGGTGCCGGCCGGTGCCGGCGACCCGGCCCTCGTCCAGGACCACGATCCGGTCCGCGTCCCGGATGGTCGACACCCGCTGGGCGACGATCACCACCGTCGCCCCGGCGGTCTCCTCGGCCAGCGCCGCGCGCAGCGCCGCGTCGGTCGCGTAGTCCAGCGCGGAGAAGGAGTCGTCGAAGAGGTAGATCTCGGGCCGCTGCACCAGCGTCCGCGCGATCGCGAGCCGCTGGCGCTGCCCGCCGGACACGTTGGTGCCGCCCTGCGCGACCGGCGCGTCCAGCCCGCCCTCCAGCCGCTCGACGAACTCCCTGGCCTGCGCCACCTCCAGCGCGCGCCACAACGCGTCGTCCGTGGCGTCCGGATTGCCGTACCGCAGGTTCGACGCCACCGTCCCCGCGAACAGGTACGGCCGCTGCGGCACCATCCCCACCGTCCTCGCGAGCAGCGCCGGATCGAGGTCCGCGACGGGCACGCCGTCCACCAGGACCTCGCCGTCGGTCGCGTCGAACAGCCGCGGCACCAGCCCGAGCAGCGTCGACTTGCCGCTGCCGGTCGAACCGATGACGGCGGTGACCTCGCCCGGACGGGCCACCAGGTCGACCGACCTCAGCACCGGCTCCTCGGCCCCCGGGAAGCGGAAGCCGGCGCCCCGGATCTCCAGGTGGCCGTGCCGGGGCAGCTCGGTGACGGGCGCCACGGGCGGCACGACGCTGGAGGAGGTGTCCAGCACCTCCTGGACGCGCTCGGCGCACACCTCGGCCCGCGGGACCATCATGAACATGAAGGTGGCCATCATCACCGCCATGACGATCTGCATCAGATAGGCGAGGAACGCGGTCAGGTCACCGATCTGCATGCCCCCGCTGTCGATCCGGTGCGCACCGAACCACACCACCGCGATCGACGACAGGTTCACCACCGTCATCACCACGGGGAACATCAGGGCCAGCAGGTTGCCGGAGCCCAGCGACACCTCGGTCAGCTCGGCGTTCGCCCTCCCGAACCGCCGCCGCTCGTAGGCGTCCCGGACGAACGCCCGGATCACCCGGTTGCCGGTGATCTGCTCGCGCAGCACCCGGTTCACCGTGTCGAGCCGCTCCTGCATGGCCCGGAACAGCGGACGCAGCCGCCGCACGATCAGGGTCACCGAGACGCCCAGCACCGGCACCACCGCGACCAGCACCCCGGACAGCGGCACGTCCAGACCGAGCGCCAGCACGATCCCGCCCAGGCACATGATGGGCGCCGACACCATCAGGGTGAACGTCATCAGCACCAGCATCTGGATCTGCTGGACGTCGTTCGTCGTACGGGTGATGAGCGAGGGGGCGCCGAAGTGGCCGACCTCACGCGCCGAGAAGGACTGCACCCGGTCGAAGACGGCCCCCCGCACGTCCCGCCCCACCGCCGCGGCGGTNNTGGCGCAGGTCTGCAGGAACTGCAGCAGCACCAGGAGGACGATGGGTCTCTTGTACGGCCGGAGATGAGTCCGAAGCAGTCGTATCAGCACGCTGAGTCTCTCGGGTGGGCGGCGGGGGCCAGTGGTTGCCCCTGGCCCCTATCGTCGGACACCCCACCCGTGTTACCTCAACCGATTTAACACACGGCCCGCGCGCCGTTCCACGCGCCGTTCCACGCCCGGCGGGAGGGCGGGCGTGGAACGGCGCGTGGAAC
>NZ_LIRG01000007.1 GCF_001419695.1 Streptomyces prasinopilosus | reverse complement strand
GCGTCGTCGACCTCGAGCACCGCCGACGCGCCCTCGGCACGGAGCCGGACCTGGACCGGCTGGTCCGCGGGGGACCACTTGCCGGCGTTGTCGATGAGGTTGAGCACCGCTCGCTGGAGCGCAGCGAGACGCCCGCTCACCCACACAGAGGTCACGTCGAGCGCGACCTCGACGTCGGGCGTGCGGGAACGTGCCCGGATCGCGGCGGCCGCCACCACGTCGGCGAGGTCGAGCAGCTCGGTGTTCTCGTCGCTGACGTCACCGCGCGCCAGGTCGGTCAGCTCGGCGGATAGGGTGCTCAACTCGGCCACCTGGGCGCCGAGATCGTTGAGCAGCCGGGTCCGGCTCTCCGCCGGCAGTGCGCTGTCCAGGGTGCCGCGCCGATCGAGCCGGATCAGCAGCTCGACGTTGAGGCGCAGGCTGGTGAGCGGGGTCTTGAGCTCGTGGGCGGCGTCCTCGGCGAGCAGCTGCTGGGCCCGCCGGGAGTTCCGGAGCGCGGCGAGCATGTCGTTGATCGACTGGATCAGCCGCCGGATCTCCCCACCGCCCTCGTCCGGGATGTCGGCGTCGAGATCCCGGGTGTGCGCGACACGTACCGCGGCGGCGGTCAGCCGGTCGATCGGTGCCAGCCCGGTCCGCGCCACGGTCCGCCCGACAAGGGCGCCGCCGGCCACGCAGAGCAGCCCGATCAGCAGCATGCCGAACCCGAACTGGTTGATCGGGCTGTCGTCGGTGACCTGGGCCACCTGGACCGCGCCGTCGCCTGCCCGCAGCGTGTAGATGAGGTAGCCGTCCTCGTCGCTGTCGTTGGACTCCATCAGGTCGGCCGACGCGCCCTGCGCCACCCGCTCGGCGTGCTCGCTGACGGGGGGCAGCGCGGGTTGGCCGGCCGGCGTCCGGGTCGAGCCGTCGGGCAGGATGACCCGCACCAGCCGACCGGATCCGGGATACGGCGGTAGCTGGACCTGCGCCAGACCGGCGCGCTGCGCGTTCGTCGCCAGGACGCGGGAATCGGCGCGCAGCTGATTCTTGGCGCTGTCCTGCAGCTCCCAGCCCAGTAGCTCGCTGGCCACCTGGAAGGCCACGAACACGCTGACCGCGATGGCCGTCGCCGCGATCACCGTCAGCCTGGCCCGCAGGGACCGCCGGCGCCACCATCGGGTCAGACGGCGCGGTTCCCGGCCGGCGGGCCTGCTCACGGAGGAGTCTCCCGCAGCACGTAACCCAGGCCGCGCAGCGTGTAGATCAATCGCGGCTCACCCTCGGCCTCCATCTTGCGGCGCAGGTAGCTCACATACACCTGGAGGTTGTTGGCGGTGGCGCTCATGTCGAAGCCCCAGATCGCCTCGAACAGCGCGTCGCGGGTCAGGACCCGGGTCGCGTTGCTCATGAGGACCTGCAGGAGGGAGAACTCGGTCCGGGTCAGGCGCAGCGGCCGCCCGCCCCGCCACGCCTCGAACCTGTCGGGATCGAGCCGGACGTCGGCGAACGACAGGATCTGCGACTCCCCGTCGGTCGGCGTGCGCCGGCGCAGCAGGGCCCGCACCCGGGCCAGCAGCTCCTCGGTGGCGAACGGCTTGGGCAGGTAGTCGTCGGCGCCCGCGTCCAGCCCCGTGACCCGGTCGGAGACCTGGTCACGGGCGGTCAGCATCAGCACCGGCAGATCCTGACCCGCGGCCCGCAACCGCCGGCAGGTCTCCAACCCGCCGAGGCGGGGCATCATCACGTCGAGGATCAGCAGATCCAGCGTGTCGCCGTCGGCCCCGCCGACCCCGTCGAGCACGGCGAAACCGTTGGCGACGGTGCTGGTGTCGTAACCCTCGACCTGGAGCACCCGCTCCAGCGACTCACGGATGGCCGCTTCATCATCCGCGATCATGATCCGCACGCCGGCCCGCCCCCTTCCAGTCGATGTTTTTGCCGCTCATTGTCCCCGATCAACCTGAGGCCAGGATTAGAGCGTCGCTGGGTACCGCGCTCTTACGGACACCTGAGAAATGGAACCTACCGTCGGCTCATGAGCAAGGCAGGTCCAGATGACCGGCATCGCACCCGGCAACCAGACAAGTAGATCCTCCGCGCCGGTCACGGGCGCTCGGCGTCCCCAGGTGGCTCCCGCGCCCAACCCTCATCATCCTGCGGCTGCTGCCATTGCTCCCGGTGCTCCTGGTGACCGTGCTGACGGCCGCTGTGCTCACCGGCGACGACGGCGCCGTGGCCACGCTGAAGCGCTGCGTCGGCTGAGGGCTATGTCCGCCGGGTCTTCTCGCGGCCCTATCCTGCTACGTGATTCGGCTGAGGCGCCGCCGGGCTCGGCCGATGAACAGCTGTGTGTTGCGGCGCCGGGTTTGTAGCAGCTACTGCTCGCGGCGCCGCGTCCGGTGGCACGAGACCCCGGCCTTGCCATGGCAGGCGGCCGGGGTCTTGCGGTGCACTTCGTTGACCAGCCGGTTCAACGAGGGCTGGACGGCTGACGTCACGCTGTACCCTCGACAGGGCGTTGTCACGTTGTTGGGTGACTGTCTGATGGCGCGTCGGGGCGTGGTGGCCGGCGGCCCGGGCTTGTGCTCAGGCCGTGGTGGGCCGGCCGGCGGCGCCGGTGATCTGGTCCCAGATCGCGAAGCGGAGGGCCATCTCGGCCCGGTGGCCGGAGACGGTCATCAGGTGGCGGCGGGGCCGGAAGTGGGGTGAGATGCCGCGGAACGCGGACAGGAACCGCTGGGCTGCGCCGACACTGCGGAAGCCCTTCATCGCGCGTTCGCGCTGCCGGGTGGGCTGGTGGCTGTTCTCTGCCCGGTTGTTCAGGCCTTTGTGGGAGCGGTGCTCCACGGAGGGCATCACCTGGCGGTGGGCGGCGCCGTAGGAGCGGAGCTTGTCAGTGACGATCACCCGCGGCACCGTGCGGGTCGTCTTCAGCAGGCGCCGGAAGAAACGCCGGGCCGCGCCGTGTCCCGGCGGGACTGGACCAGGATGCCGGGCACGGTGCCGTCCTGGTCGACGGCCCGCCACAGGTACTTCTGATCTCCATTGATCTTGATGAAGACCTCGTCCAGGTGCCATCTATCCCCGGGCCGGGGCCGCCTCGGGCGCAGGCCGTCGGCATAGGCCTGCCCGAACTTCGCGCACCAGCGCCGGACCGTCTCGTACGAGACGAGCACACCGCGCTCGAGCATCAACTCCTCCACCTCACGGAACGACAGCGGGAAGCGGAAGTACAGCCACACGCAGTGGGAGATGATCTCCACCGGGTACCGGTGGCCCTTGTACGACGGCGGCGCGGACGACACGAACGACCCCCTCCCCGGCACGACCAACTCCAAGATCATCCCAGGCCGGTCAGCCAACGTGACAACGCCTGACGCACTGCGGGCCGCGTACGCCGACTATCAGCGGGAGCTGACCGGGGAGGTACGCGCGCGTGTGGGCGGTACCTGAGACGGCGGCTTGTCGCTGTTCCGGACAATCGGGATGTTCCGCGGGGGCCGCGAGCCCTGGCCGTCCTTGGGGGTCGGCCAGGTGGCGGCGCCCGCCGAGCCGCTACGCTCGCGTCCTCCGCGCCGCATCGAGCAGCGAGGCCCAGTCGGGCAGCTTGACCACGTTCCGGCCCAGCGAGGCGCCGAGTTCCGCCTCGGCCCGTTCGATCGCCCGCCACCCGGCCCACTCGACCGGCTCGATCCCCTCGGTACGCAGCGCCACCAGCGGATCCCCGGGCACGTCCCGGCGGACCAGCGCGGCCGTGTCCGCCAGCAGGGAGGCCACCGTCTCCTTGGCGCACGGCCGGTTCGTACCGATGACACCCGTCGGGCCCCGCTTGATCCAGCCCGCCACGTACTCGCCCGGCGCCACGGCACCCTCCCGCAGCACCCGCCCGGCCAGATGTGGCACCGTGCCGCCCGAGGCGTCGAACGGCAGACCCTCCAGCGCCACTCCGCGGTACCCCACCGAACGCAGCACCAGTTGCGCCTCGATGTCCTCGTACGCTCCCGTGCCCGTCACGCCACCGTGCCCGTCCGGCACCGTCCGCTCGAAGCGCACCGCGCCCACGCGGCCGTCCCGGGCGAGCAGTTCGACCGGGCGGAGAAAGAAACGCAGCTGGATCCGCCGCCGGGCACTCGGTGCGGGGGTCTCGGCCCAGCCGCGCAGCACCTCCACGTTGCGGCGCTGCGGGGCGGGCAGCCCGGAGGGATCGGCGTAGGCCGGATCCTGCGCCAACTCGGCCCGGTCCACGGCGATCCCGGTGTCCGGCAGGATGCCCAGCTCGCGCAGTTCCTTGGTGGTGAAGCGGGCCTGGGACGGACCGCGCCGGCCCACCATGGCGATGTCCGTCACCCGGCTCACCCCGAGCGCGGTCAGGGCGGCGTGCGGCACATCGGTCGGGCTCAGCTCCGGCACCCCCCGGGCCAGCATCCGTGTGACGTCCACGGCGACGTTCCCCACGCCGATGACCACGGCCGACCTGACCCCGCGCAGGAACCCGTCGTCGGTGGGGGTGCCTCCCTGCCCGGGGAAGTCCGGGTGGGCGCTGTACCAGGACACGAACTCGGTCGCCGACCAGCTCCCCGGCAGGTCCTCACCGGGGATGCCCAGCCGTCGGTCGGTGGCGGCGCCCACGCAGTACACCACCGCGTGGTACAACTCCCGCAGCCGGGCGACCGACACTCCTGAGGGGCCGACCGCCACCCCGCCGAGGAAGCGCACCCGCTCGTGCTCCAAGACCGCGCGGAGGTTGTTCTGCAGCGACTTGATCTTCTCGTGGTCCGGTGCCACGCCGTAGCGGACCAGCCCGTACGGGCACGGCAGTCGGTCCAGGACGTCGACGCGCACCTGGGCATCCTGCTGGACCAGACTCTGTGCGGTGTAGCACCCGCTCGGTCCGGAACCTACGACGGCGACACGCAACACGGCGGAACTCCTCACCCCACGGACCGACAGGAGATCGCTGCTGTCTCCAGCATCGCACCACCGGTGCTCCGCTGACAGGGTGCCGTCCGCCCCGAGGGGTACGTGCCCGCTCGCCTGGAAAGTGACCACACGCTTACGTTGCGTGTGCGCATGAGGCTGCCCTTGCCGAAATCCTCGTCCTGGCAGGTCAGGCGGCATGCTCGTACGCGTGGAGCAGGCCGCCGAGGCGATCGCGTCGTCGTACCTCGAGGCAGGCGATCTGGTCCGGATCGACGATCGGCGGAGGCAACGGGTTCAACGGGCGGGCGTTCGCGATGCCCTGATGGGGTCGGTGCACATTGTAGAAACGCTCGAATTCCCGCAGGGCGTGGAGCAGATGCCGCTGATCCCAGATCAAGGTCCGGTCCAGCAGCTCGCGCCTACAGGTCTGCACCCAGCGTTCCATGACCGCATTCATCCGCGGCGTCCGGACACCGCTGAGCACGACCTCGATCCCCGCATCGGCAAGGACCGCGTCGAACAGGGCGGGGAACTTCCCGTCCCGGTCCCGGATCAGGAACCGCACCCGCAGGCCTGCGTCCTCGAGGTCCATGACGAGATTCTTCGTGGCCTGCGCCATCCACGAGGCCGTCGGGTGCGCGGTCGCGCCCAGGATCCGGATCCGTCGGCCGGCGTGCTCGATCACGGCGAACACGTACAGTCGTGCCCCGGTCAGGGTGACCGTCTCGAAGAAGTCGCAGGCCGGCAGCGCGTCGGCCTGGGAGCGCAGGAAGTCGGCCCACGTGCTGGAGGTCCGCTCGGGCGCCGGGTCGATCCCGGCCTCCCGCAGGATCTCCCAGACCGTGGAGGCGGCGACCTTCACGCCCGGCACCAGCAGCTCGCCGTGGAGGCGCCGGTAGCCCCACGCGGGATTCTCCCGTCCAAGGCGCGGATGGAGCGCACGGTGCGGGGCCGGCCCGGGCGCTTCGGCTTGGACTCGGCGGTGTGGCGGCGGGCGACCAGGTCACGGTGCCAACGCAGCACCGTGTCCGGCCGCATCAGCAGCCTACGCAGCACGTCCCGCGGCAGCCGGTACAGCAGCGCCGCCAGGAAAGCCCGGTCACTCGGGCTGAAGCGCACCTTCTCCTTACCGAGTCGGCGCTCCAGCACCGACAGTTGGTGGCGCAGGGCGAGGATCTCCATGTCCTTGTCCCGATCGCTCATCGGTAGCAGGCGCAGCACGGCGAACGCGTTCGCCATGCCCAAGTAGGCCAGTCGCAGCAGCACGGTCGGTCATCATGCCGCGTTGATCGACAGACGCGCGACGGCACAGACTCGACCGACCGCACTCGACATCCCGCACACCCCGCACACCAGCTCCGACCAGGGCAGATGAGGTTATCGGCAAGCGCCGCGTCTCATAGCCCTCCGGCCGCCGGTGTGGCTTGGCGGCATACGGATTCAGCGGTCCGTCCACATCCACCAACAGCACTGGGCGCACCAGCTCCCCCCCTTGGCTCTGCGCCGCACGGCACCGGCCGCCGACGGGACCGCCCAGCGAAATACTGGCAGGTGCTGATCTCCGCAAGCCTGGGCTCCGGGATGGTGCGACGATCTTGCTGTGACAGCAGTGATCACGGCGTCGGAGCCGTCTTGGACAGCCCCGTTCACCGGGCTGAACCCGCGCGCCTTCCGCAAGCTGATCACGATGCTGCGCCGCAAAGGAGCCGAAGTGCCGCGGCCGGGACGTCCATGGTCGCTGCCGGAGGAAAGCCAGGACGAACCCGTGGGATGTCGCAGAAGAACGCAAACCGCGTGAACACGGCGTTCGCGTCCGTCGCCCGCTCAGGGGCGCCGCCAGTCGTCGTTCGTCAGATGCGACCCGGCCTGCGGGCCCATCCGGAGCATGCCGCCGTCCACGCTCCAGGAGGCGCCGGTGACGTACGAGGCGTCCGGACCGGCGAGGAAGGCGATGACCGCGGCGACCTCGCGGGCGTCGCCGGGCCGCCCGAGCGGGACGCCGGGACGGCTCTCGGCGTGCGGGTCGGTGTCCTCCTGGCCGGTCATCGGTGTGGCGATCTCGCCGGGGGCGACCGCGTTGACGGTGATGCCGTGCTCGCCGAGCTCCAGTGCCATGACCTGAGTGAGCAGCCCGAGGCCGCCCTTGGCCGCGCAGTACGGGGCGGCGCCCACGCGGGGTTGGTGCTCGTGGACGGAGGTCACGTTGACGATGCGGCCACCACCGCCCTGCCGGATCATGTGCCGCGCCGCCTTCTGCCCGCACAGGAACGGGCCCACCAGATCGACGTCCAGAACCTCACGCACGGTGGACAGCGCCAGGTCGAGGAAGGGCGTCATGGTGCCTGTGCCGGCGTTGTTGACCAGCACGTCGATGCGGCCGAGACGGTCGCACAGCTCGTCGACGGTGTCCGCGGCGTCGGGCAGCCGGGTGAGGTCCATCGGGGCCACCTCGGCCCGCCGCCCGTGCGCCCGGACCTCCTCGGCCGTTTCCTCGGCGCCCCGGTGGTCGCGGTGCCAGGTGATGCCGATGTCCATGCCCGCGTGGGCCAGCCGTACGGCGGTGGCCCTGCCGATGCCGGAGTCGGCGCCGGTGATCACGGCGACCTTGCCGGTCGCGGGAGTGGGAGCGGACATGGGAGGCCTCCTCGTGGTCACGGGGCGGAACGAGACATCGCAGTACCCGGGTGCGGGCCGGAGAAACTACCCACCCGTCGTGCGGTCGTGCGCGCCCTGGAGAACGCTGGGGCCAGGACGTGCCCGTGGATCTCGTCGAGGCGCTGGACGGATCGCCTTTCTGCCAGGGAGTTTTTCGAAAGTTCTGGTCACAGCCACTCGTTGATGGCCGCGACCAGCACGGTCGCTTCGTAGCGGACCGCGAGCTTGTCGTATCGCGTGGCAACCGCGCGGTGGCGCTTGAGGCGGTTGATCCCGCACTCGACCAGCGTGGCGTTCCTTGTAATCGTCCTTGTCGAACTTCGGCGGTCGCCCTCCGCGCGAGCCGCGCTTCTTGCGGTTGGCAATCCGGTCCTTCTTTTCCGGGATCGTGCAGCGGATACCACGTCGACGCAGGTAGGCGCGGTTCGCGCGGGAGCCGTAAGCCTTGTCGGCGCGGACCTTGCCCGGACGGGTGCGCGGCCTTCCCGGCCCGATCCGGGGAACCTGGATACGGCCCAGGACGACCTGGAACTGAGGGGAGTCGCCGCGCTGCCCGGCCGTGATCACCAGCGACATCGGCTTCTGGCCCTGCTCGACCGACAGGTGGATATTCGTGCTCAGCCCGCCCGGGAGCGTCCGAGACCGTGGTCCGCGGACTCGGTGAACGCTCCGCCGGGCGGCTCGACCTGCAGATCCCCCTTTTGCGGGCGCCGGTCGCGTGCTGGTGTGCGCGGGCGATCGTGGAGTCCACCGGGATGTCCCAGGTGATCAGGCCCTTCGCGTCCGCCCCGGCCTGCAACTGCTCGGAGATTCGGTGCCACGTGCCATCGCGCTGCCAGCGGCGAAAGAGCCTGTACACCGTCTCCCACGGCCCATATCGCTGGGGCAGGTCGCGCCACGGTATGCCCGTCCGCGTGCGGAACCGTATCCCGCCGATCAGCTGCCGCTTGCCGTGAACCGGCGGCCGACCAGGCTTGACGCCTACCGGCAGCAACGGTTCCAGCACCTTCCGCTGAACGTCCGACAGATCTCCCCGAGCCACAATAGATGATCATGACACGGCCTTGATCCACTTTCGGTTCAGAGCACGGTCTCACCACGACTCCGGATTTCGTCCGCCTGAACCCGTGCCGCGGCTGCCTCCGCCCTGGCCCTGACCCGGTCCTCCTCGAAGCGGAGCACGCGAGCCAAAGCGTCCAGGGATGCAGCGATCCTCTCCCGCCATTCAGCAAACTCGACGGGCTCTGCGCCAGTCGGCCGCTCCGACTTCACAGCACGGAGGTGACGCAGGGCGACCTTGAGCACGGGGTCAACCACGAGAGCTTCTTCCCATCGGCACGCGGTTGACCCCATCCTGCACCACTTCCAAAACACGGCCTAACGAGCTCGTGCACGGTAGGCAGGAAGGTGTCGAGGATGTCGGCGGGGCTTGATGTTCACATCTGCCGTGCCGATGTCAGGTCCGCGGTCTGCTGGTGAGACAGCAGTCCGGCGACGGCCTGGACGGTGTCGTTCATGTGCTCGCGGCGGCCGAGGTGGCGGGCCAGGACCCGCCAGTTCTTCAGGTGGGCGGTGCCGTGTTCGACCCGGATGCGGCGTGAGGAGTGGGCTTTGCGCTGTCGTTCGTGAATCTCCTCGTACCAGTCCGGGGCGTTCTTTTTGAACTTGCGGTGTGGTGGTGTGATCACCCGTCCGCCGGTCTGGGCGCCCAGGCCCTGGTAGCCGGCGTCGGCGAGGATCTCCACCGCGGGTCCGTCGGCCAGGAGCTTGACCAGCCCTGACTGGCGAGCGTGGGTGATGTCCGCGCAGCTTGCGGGACGAGCTGGGCTGCACCACAGCACGCGGCCGTCCCCGTCTGTGACGACCTTCGCACCCGCGCCCACGGCCCGCTTCCGCGGCCGGGACGCAAGCCTGGCCTGGTGACGCTCCTGCCACAACGGACCAAGCTCAGCAGTCACGCCGGCCGACAGGCCCGTGATCCTCCGATTACCGATGATCACCGCACGCGTCGAGTTCCCCACCACCTGACCATGATCAACCATTCAGGCTCGACGTCTCACCGCCTACCGTGCACGAGCTCGTTAGTCAGCAACTCCCGCACAGCGGGGGAACCTCAGTCCGGTGCGGAAGGGATTCGATGACCGCCGGTGAGAGCGGACACGGGAGGCGCGGAGCGGGGGTCGGTCCCCGCTCCGCGCCGGTCGATCAGCCCGGTTCGGTCAGGTCACCGTCCATTTCTGGGACGCGCGGCCGTTGCACTGGGAGATGATCAGCTGGGTTCCGTCCGCCGCGCTGCCGCCGGCCGTGTCCAGGCAGGTGCCGCGGTTGCGGATGGTGCCGTCCGACCGCACGGACCAGTCCTGGTTGGTGCCGCCGTGGCAGTCCCACAGTTGGACCTTGGTCCCGTTGGCCGTTCCCCAGGCGTCCACGTCGAGGCACTTGCCCATCGAACGCAGGGTGGCGCCCGTGGTCTGCCACCTCTGGTTGTCACCGCTGTTGCAGCCCCACAGCTGCACCTTGGCCCCGTTCGTCGCGCCCCAGCCGTCCACGTCGACGCACTTGCCGCCGATGCCGGCGATCTGCTTCGGGGCGGAGGGGCCGCCCTGGCCGACGCCGTTCCCGACGAAGGTCATCGAGTCGATGTCGTACGAGTTGTCCGAGGTCGTCTTGAAGACCAGGTACAGCTCGGTCGTTCCGTCGGGCTTGGTGACGTCGACCGCCGGTGTGCTCTGGTAGGTATCCCAGCCGCCGGTGCTCGGGACCGGTACCGAGGCGATCAGCGCGCCGGTCGGCGAGTCGTCGCGCAGTTCGACCGTTCCGCCGCCCGAGGGTGAGGAGAGCCGCAGCGAGACCTTGTCGATGCCGGTGAAGTTGACCGGGGAGTAGGAGACCCAGTCGTTGTTGCTGACGTCACCGAGCCGGCCACCGGACTCGGCGCCGCCCTGGGAGACGACCCGGATCCCGGACTGCCGGGTGTAGAACTCGGCCTGCTTGTGCTTGGGCTGGAGCACCGCCTTGGCGCTGCCGGTCAGGACGGGCGCTCCGGAGGCCCCCTTGTCCGTGTAGCTGGAGGAGGCGACGTAGGACACGTTCAGGTCGGCGTGGCCGGTGTCGGTCTCCGGGACGATGGTGCCCGAGCACCCGGTGATCGCGTCGGTGTCGTGCGCGTGCTCGTCGTGTCCGAGTGAGGGGACGGTTCTGACCTTGGTGCAGTCGATCGTGCCGTCCTCCGGGTCGGTGACGTCCACCGTGTACGGGAGGCGGTCGCCCCAGTCGTACATGCCGCCGTTCGGCAGGGAGAGCTTGACGGTCGGCGCCGTGTTGCCGGAGGTCACGGTGAGGTTGGCGGTGCCGGTGCGGCCGCCGGTGTCGGTGACGGTGAGCTGGGCGGTGAACTGTCCCTTCGCCGTGTAGGTGTGCGTGGGGGACGCCTGGTCGGAGGTCGCGCCGTCGCCGAAGTCCCAGTGGTGGGAGATCGTGCCGCCCTCCGGGTCGCGTGAGCCCTCGCTGGAGAACTTCACGGTCAGCGGCGAGGGTCCGGACGTCGGGGTCGCGGTGGCCTTGGCGAGGGGACGTCGGTCACCCGAGCTGTAGTCGATGCGGTAGAGGCCGGAGTCCGGGTTGTCCCGGCCGAAGCCGCTTCCCCATTCCAGCAGGTACATCGCTCCGTCGGGGCCGAACTTCATGTCCATCGGGGACTTGAAGCTCAGGTTCGGCAGGAAGTCGTTGATCTTGAGTAGCTTCCCGTCGTCGTCCAGCCGGAATTCGTGCAGGTTGTTGCGGGACCACTCGCCGAAGAACGGCGTCTTGTCGAAGTAGGCCGGGAACTTCGTCTCCGACGGGTTGTCGGGGTCGTAGTGGTAGACGGGGAAGGCGGCGGGCGCCTCACCGCCGGTGCCCATCTCCGGGAACTTCCCGCCGTTGGCGCCGTTGCCGTACCAGACGTCCGCCTTCTTGGCCGCCGGGAGGTCGGTGAGGCCGGTGTTGTTGGGCGAGTTGTTGACCGGGGCCTCACAGTTGAAGTCGGGGCCGGACCGGCCGGTGGCGTAGTCGTAGTCCCGGTAGGGGATGTTGTCGCCGACGCAGTACGGCCAGCCGTAGAAGCCGGGCTGCTCGATGATGTTCCACTCGACGATCGCCGCCGGGCCCCGGGCGGTGTTGTCGGAGCCGGCGTCCGGCCCGTAGTCGGCGGCGTACAGGGTGCCGTCGGCCGGGTCGACGGAGAACCGGAAGGGGTTGCGGAAGCCCATGGCGTAGATCTCGGGCTTGGTCTTCGCCGTGCCCGGCGCGAACATGTTGCCGGACGGGACGGTGTAGGTGCCGTTGTCCTCCGGGTGGATGCGCAGGATCTTGCCGCGCAGGTCGTTGGTGTTGGCCGAGGTGCGCTGGACGTCGTTGTCGGCGTGTCCCGTGCGCTCGTCGATCGGGGCGTATCCGTCGGAGCGGAACGGTTCGGTGTCGTCGCCGGTGCCTATGTAGAGGTTGCCGTTCGGCCCGAAGGTGATGTAGCCGCCGGTGTGCCCGGGTTCCGGGGACTGGCGTGAGGAGGGGACCTTCATGACGACTTTCTCGCTGGCCTTGTCGAGGGTGTCGCCGTTGACGGTGAACCGCGACACGCGTGCGATGTCCTCGTTGCCGCCGGCCGGCGAGTACATCAGGTAGATCCAGTGGTTGGTGGCGAAGTCCGGGTCCAGTGCGAGGCCGGTCAGTCCGTCCTCGCCGCCGGTGTAGACGTCGAGAGTGGCGGCGGTGAGCACATCGCCGGTGCCGGGCTTGTGGACCTTCACCCTGCCGCCGTACTCGGCGTAGAACACCCGGCCGTCGTCGGCGATGTCCAGGGCCGCCGGGCCCACGGTGTTCTCGTCCAGCGGGACCTTCTCGTAGGCGGCCCAGGTCGTCGGGCCGCAGTCCGCCTTGACCTTGCCGCCCGCGGCCTCGACGCCGCCCACGACGTGGTTGCGGAAGTTCGGGTCCGAGTAGCTGGCCGCGTCGTGGCCCATGGCGGTGGCCCACACGCTGCCGCCCTCGGCGTCGCGGCACCAGGAGATCGGGTGGTCGGGGCCCATGGCCTCGCTGCCCGGGTTGTACGTGGTCTCGTCGGCGGTGACCAGTACGTGCACGTCACCGCGCGGGTTCGGGTCGAAGTTGTACCACTCCTCCGTGCGTTCCCAGCGGTCGGGAAGGTGCGCGGTGGAGGGGTGGACCCGGTCGGCGACCTTGGCGGTGCCCTTGAGGCTGCCGGGTGAGTGGGCGGGCATGTGGGCGCCGCCGTTGACCAGTTGGTCCCACCAGGGGAAGTCGTTCTCGATGCCCATGTCGAGCGTGTTGTGGACGGCCGCGATGCCGCCGCCGTTGCGCACGTACTTCTGCACGGCCTGGCGCTGGGCGTCGGTCTGCCAGACCATGCCGGAGGTCTGGACCATGGCGACCACGTCGTACTCGGCGAGGTCGGCGTCGTTGAAGACCGCCGCGTTCTCGCTCTTGGTCAGCTCCCATCCGCGCTCGGCGGCGACCTGGTCGAACATCGTGATGGCGGCCGGGATGGAGTCGTGCCGGTAGGCGCCTGGCGCGGTCTTGGTGAACAACAGGACGTGGAAGCCCTCCGGATGGGCGGTGGCCGGCGCGGCCAGGCCTGCCACGAGGAGGGCCGAGCTGACTAAGCTCAGCACCCATCTCGCCGTTCTTGATCTCATGTGCGGCTCCTGCGGTCGTGGGATCGGATACGGGGACCCTGCGGACTTCGCGGTGCGTGGAACACGAGCGCCGGACCGGCGTGTCAGGCCGGCGGCGGGCTGGGGAAGGTGGGGCGGGCTGGGCGGTGTTCGGCCTCGCGGAGGAAGGCGAGGCCCCGGGTGGCGAGGGCGTCCTGGCTCGGGGCGAGCGGCCGCCAGATGGAGGCGGCGACCGCGATGGTCGCGTTGTGGGCGGTGAACGACTCGATGCACAGCGGCCCTTGGTGGCCCTCGTCGTCCAGGGCGTCGAGGAAGCCCGGCCAGTCCAGGTGGTCGTCGCCCGGGGCGCCCCGGTCGTTGGCGCACACCTGGACGTGGAAGAGGCGGCCCGTGGCCCGGCGTACGGCGTCGGGCAGTGAGCGCTCCTCGATGTTCTGGTGGTACGTGTCGAGGGCGACGCCGATGGTGCGGGCGGGCAGCTCCTCCATCGCCGTCACCGTCTGGGCGACGGTGTTGAACAGGCTCGTCTCGTACCGGTTGAGCGGCTCGACGGCGATCCGGACGCCCGCCTCGGCGGCGTGTGCGACGACCGGTGCGATGTTCTCCCGCCACTGCTCGTACGCCGCCGTCCGCTCCACCTCGTCCATCCGCCAGGTGCGGCCGACCGCGGCGTAGACGGGTCCGGCCACGACGGGGGCGCCGATCAGCGCGGCCGCATCGACGCAGTGCCGCAGGTAGTCCTGGGTGCGGCGGACCGTGGCGGGCTCGGCGTGTACGAGGTCGCGTCCGGGCGGCATCACCGCCATCACCGCGGCGGGTGGGAGGCCCTGGTCGTCCAGGATCTTGGCGGCGGTGGCGGGTTGCCAGTCGCCGGGCTGCTCCAACGGGAGTTCGGCGCAGTCGAAGCCCCACCCGGCCAGCCGCGGCAGCACCTCGGCCAGCACCTTCTCGGTGATCGGTGAGTGCCAGATCCAGGGGTTGGCGCCGATCGGGCGCCGTACGACGGGTTTCACTTGCCGCCCCAGTCGTCGGGGTAGCCGGGCAGTTTCTCGCAGCCGCAGGCGCCGTAGTGCAGGGGTGGCATGCCGTCCTTGTAGTAGGAGTCGAAGTTCTCCTTGGTCACGACCGGCTGCGGCAGGGTCCACTGCTTCGGGACCTCCTGACCGTCCAGGATGCGCAGCGCGGCGATCACGGGTGTACGCCACTGGAAGGTGGGGTACGTCGGTGCGACGGCGGTCAGGTCCTTGTCCTTCCATGCTTGGAGGAAGTCCTGCTGGTCCTCGCCGGTGATCGGGGGGACGTCCTTGCCGGCGTCCTCGAATGCCTCGAGGGCGGCGACGGCGGTGGCACCGGAGTCCATCCACACCCCGTCGATCGTGCCGTGCCGGGCGATGGCGTCGGAGAGGATCGACTTGGTCTTCGAGGGGTCGCCGTCAGTGAACTTCACCTCGGCCACTTCGAGTCCGGCCTTGTCGAACGCCTTCTTCGCGGCGGCCCAGCGGGTCTCCAGGACGTCCACACCGGGCGAGATGCGCAGTGCGACGATCTTGCCGCCCTTGGCCACCTCGTCGACGAGGAAGTCGGCCGCCGCGGCGCCGTAGGCGTAGCCGCCGATGGGGCTGATGAAGGTGACCCCGCAGTCGGTCTGCACGCCCCGGTCGAAGACGATCACCGGGAGCTTGCCGCACGCCTCCTGCACCGCGGGGGTGAGGGTGGCGGTGGTGTTGGGCGAGACGATCAGCGCGTCGCAGTCCTGGCCTGACAGCTCCTGGATGTCGGAGATCTGCTTGTCGTCCTTGCCCTGCGCGTCCAGGACGGTGAAGTCGGTGATCTCGTCGTGCAGTTCCACCTCCGCCTTCATGCTCTTCAGCCCCACCTGCCGCCAGGGGTTGAAGACGCCCGCGTTGGAGAAGCAGAGGTGGACGTCCTTGGCGCCGCCCTTCTTGGCGTACTTCGACGTGTCGGTCATCTCCGGGTTCAGCATCTGCTCCCACGGCTTGTCCGCGGGGCCTTGAGGTGTCGTCCCGGCGAGCGCGAGCTGGCGCTCGTATGCGGCCGGGTCGAAGAACTTCGACTCCTCGCCGCTGTTCTGGGACTGCTTTGAGGTGGTGGCGCCGCCCGCCGGTTCGTCCTCGGGCAGGTCGGAGGAGCAGGAGGACAGCAGTGCCGCGGCCAACAGCGCGGCGAGGGGGGCGGCCAGGCGGGCGTGGCCGCCGGGGCGTCCGGTACGAAGTGCGCGGCTCATGAGGAGGTGCCTCCGGAGGGTTGTGAACGGTGACGGCGCGGGCGGTTCAGTCCCGGACGCCCGGTGGCTCCGAGCCCGACGGCCGCGATGACGATGACGCCCTGGACGGTGGATTCCAGCGCGCCGGAGATGCCCTGGAGGTTGAGCAGTGTGAACAGCGCCTGGAGGGAGAAGGCCCCGACCATGGCGGCCACGACGGACCCGCGCCCGCCGCCGAGGAGGACCCCGCCGAGCACGACGGCGGTGATGGCCTCGAACTCCAGGCCGCGGCCGGCCTGGGCGGAGACGCCGGAGAAGCCCGCGACGAGTACCGCCGCCAGCGCGGCGGCCGCACCCGAGAGCACGAAGGCGAGGGTGCGGACGCGGGGGACGCGTACGCCCGCGAGGTTCGCTGCGCGTTCACTGTCCCCGGTGGCGAGGAGCGTGCGGCCGAAGTCGGAGCGCATCAGCCATACCGCGGCCGCGCCGACCACGACGCAGGCGGGCACGGCCCAGGGCAGCCAGCCGCCCGCGGTGCCGCGGCCGAACTCCCGGAAGCTCTGGGGCAGTACGCCCTGTGGGGAGCCGCCGGTCCAGTAGAAGACGGCGCCCTCGAGGATCAGCATCATGCCGAGGGTGGTGATGAACGACGGCACCCGCAGCCTGGTGGTGATGAGCCCGTTGGCCAGTCCCACCACCGCCCCGGCGACCAGCAGTCCGGCGGTGACGAGCAGCCAGTGGGCGTCCGGGTAGGAGCCGTAGAACTCGGCCCCGGCCACCACTCCGGCGGTCACCACGGCGCCGACGGAGAGGTCGAAGCCGCCGGAGACGATGACGAGGTACTGGCCTGCGGCGAGGATCACCAGCGGGGCGGCGCGTTTGACGAAGGCGAGGAAGCTGTCGGGCTCGTAGAAGCCGGGGTCGGTGATCGCCAGGGCGGCGAGCAGGACGACGAGGAGCGCGTAGACGGGGGCGCCGGTGCCCAGGCGCCGGACCGCCCGGACTGCGGTGTTCGGGATGGGGGACTCGGTGGTGGTCGTGGTGGTGGTCATGCGGACTGCTCCTGCCCCGGGAGGCCCGGCGCCCCGCCCGGTTTCACCCGTCCCCGGCCGGCGCGTCGCGGCCGTCCGGCGGCCCGGTCCGAGCGGGGCCGGGCGTAGAGGGCGACGGCGGCGATGATGACGACGCCGCGGACGACGTTCTTGAAGAACGGGTCGACGGAGAGCTGGTTGAAGATGCTGTCCAGCACGGAGAGGACCAGGACGCCCCCGAGGGTGCCCGTCACTCCCCCGCGTCCGCCGGCGAGGGCCGTACCGCCGAGCACGACGGCGGCGATGGACTCCAGGTCGTAGCGGGCGTCCGTGCCCGCCCAGGGGGCGCCCGCGCCGAGCCGGGCGGCGAGGAACAGGGCGGCGGCGCCGACGCACAGCGAACACAGCACGTGCGCGAGGACGACAGTGCGTCCGGTGCGCACGCCGGACAGCCGGGCGGCGTGCTCGTCGCCGCCGGTGGCGTACATGTGGTGGCCGACGCGGGTGCGCCGGGTGATCAGCCAGGCGACGACGGCGACCGCGAGCAGCAGAAGCACGGAGACCGGCACGAAGCCGATGCGGTCGTAGCCCAGACGCCGGAAGGAAGCGGGCACGTGGCCGGCGGGGCCGGTGTAGGTGTCCTCGATGTAGCCGCGCAGGATGAACGCCATGCCGAGCGTCGCGATGAACGCGTTGACCTTCAGTCCGGTGACGATCAGCCCGTTCGCGAGGCCGACGGCGGCGGACAGCGCGAGGACCGCCAGGACCGCGGTGAGGACGCTGCCGCTCTCCATCATCTCCGCTGCGACCAGGGTGCCGAGGCTGACGAGATACGCGACGGAGAGATCGAGGGACCCGGTGAGGATCACCACCGACTGGCCGACCGCGACCAGGCCCAGGGCGACCGAGTTCTGGAGGATGCCCGTGACGGTGGACCGCGTCATGAACTCGCCGCCGTCCATGACCACGACGATCCAGCCGACGAGGGTGACCGCGAGGGCGGCCAGCCACACGGCGACCACCGGGTCGCCGAGGCGGACGCGGCCCAGGGCGTGCGGTCTGTGGGTCGCGACCGGTGCCGCGGATCCGCTGGGGACGGCCGTCATGCGGCGCTCCCCTCGTAGGGGCCGGCGGTGTCGCCGGTCGCCAGCCGCATGACGTCCTCCTCGGCCGCGCCCGCGGGCAGTTCGCCCACCAACGCTCCGTCGGCCATCACCAGGATCCGGTCGCTCATCCCGATCAGCTCGGGCAGTTCGGAGGAGACGATGAGCACCGCGAGGCCCTCCCGGGCGAGTTCGCGCACGAGCGTGTGGATCGCGGACTTCGCGCCGACGTCCACACCACGGGTCGGTTCGTCGAACAGCAGCACCCGGGGGCGGGCGGCGAGCCACTTGGCGATGACCACCTTCTGCTGGTTGCCCCCGGAGAGGTAGCGCACCTCCTGGCCCTGGCCGCGGGAGCGCAGCGCGACCCGCTCCAGCAGTCCGCCGACCTCCCGTGTTCCGACCCCGGACACGGCCCGGGTGACGAGCAGGGCGTTGTCCCGCACGGACTGACGCAGCGCCAAGCCCTCGGCCTTGCGGTCCTCGGTGACCAGCGCGATGCCGCCGCGGATCGCCTGCCGCGGGCTGCCGGGCAGCAGGGTCCGGCCGGTGACGGTCATCCGGCCGTGGGTGAAGGGCGCGGCGCCGAACAGGGCCCGCACGAGCGAGGTGCGGCCCGAGCCCTGAAGGCCGGCGACCCCGGTGATTTCGCCGGCACGCAGGGTCAGCCCGATGCCGGTGAGGCGCTCGTTGCCGGCGTCGGTGACGGTCAGGAGCGGCTCGCCGATCTCCCCGGGCTCGGCGCGGGGTGGGTAGTAGGAGCGCAGTTCACGGCCGACCATGGCCCGCACCACCTCGTCGGGGGTGGTCTCGGCGGTGGTGAGGGCGGCGACCTTGCGCCCGTCCTTCAGCACGGTGATGCGCCGGGAGAGGTCGAAGACCTCACGCAGGCGGTGGCTGATGTAGAGGATCCCGATGCCGCGGGCGGCGAGCCGCCGGACCAGCGCATAGAGCAGCTCCACCTCGTGGTCGGCGAGGGGTGCGGTCGGCTCGTCCATGACAAGAACTCGGACGTCGGAGGCCGCCAGCGCCTTGACGATCTCCACGGTCTGCTGCCGGGCTACCGACAGCTCCCTGACCTGCATGCGAGGGTCGATCCCGGTCTCGTCCAGCTCGGCGAGCAGCTCGGCGGTACGCCGCTCCATCGCCCGCCGGTCGACCAGTCCCCGGCG
Organism: Streptomyces prasinopilosus; assembly: GCF_001419695.1. Classification (GTDB taxonomy): domain Bacteria; phylum Actinomycetota; class Actinomycetes; order Streptomycetales; family Streptomycetaceae; genus Streptomyces; species Streptomyces prasinopilosus. Next base: position 27,136 of record NZ_LIRG01000007.1, on the reverse strand, counting down.
CACCGGCTCGCGGCCGAGGAAGACGTTCTCCGCGACGGTGCGGTGCGGGAGGAGGGCGAACTCCTGGTGGATGAGGGCGATTCCGGCGGCCTGTGCCTGTACGGGGTGGGAGAAGGCGCGGGGGGTGCCGTCGAGGGTGATGGTGCCCTCGTCCGGGGTGTACTCCCCGGCAAGGACCTTCATCAGCGTGGACTTGCCCGCGCCGTTCTCCCCGACCAGGGCGTGGACCTCGCCCGGTTCCAGGTCGAGCGACACCCCGTGTAACACACGCGCCCCGAGAAAGCTCTTCGAGACACTGCTCATCGTCAGCATGCCCGGCAGAATTGCGACCTGACTTTCCCCTGTCAATACATAAAGCACGGATCACTGAGAAGCAATAGTCCCCGCATTTTGATCGTTCACCGAACAAAGTATGGCCCATAGGCAAGGTGATCTTTATCGTTGCTTCTGTGAGCTCCCATTTCTCCTCGCCGTCCCTGACATCGGACCCCAGCCCAGGACCGAGTTCGCCCCCGGGCCAGACCCCCGGCGAGGTGCTGGCACTGATCAGTTCGGGCGTCGCCGTCACGCGCGCCGAGATCGCCCGGCACACCGGGCTCGCCCGTTCCACCGTCTCCCACCGCGTCGACGCCCTGATCGCCCATGGTTTCGTCGACGAGGACACCGAGGCGCCCTCGACCGGCGGCCGTCCGCCGCGCCGGCTCTCCCTGCGGACCCACGGACATGCCATCGCCGGTGTCGACATCGGGGCTTCGCACTGCCGGGTCGGCTTGCTGGACGTCAAGGGCACCCTGCTCGCGGTCCGCGAGGACCCGCTGACCATCGCGGACGGGCCCGAGGCCGTCCTCGGACACGTCGAGCGGACCCTGCCCAGGCTGCTCAAAGTAGCCGACGGGACGGCCCCGCGGACGCTGCGGGCCATCGGCGTCGGTGTGCCCGGCCCGGTGGAGTTCTCCACCGGACGCCCGGTGGATCCGCCGATCATGCCGGGCTGGCACCACTACCCCGTTCCCGAGTTCTTCGGCGAGCGCTTCGGCGTCAGGGCACTGGTGGACAACGACGTGAACGTCATGGCACTGGCCGAGCAGCGCCGGGCATTCTCCGACGCGCTGCACCTGCTGTACCTGAAAGTCGGCACGGGCATCGGTTGCGGCATCGTCGCCGACGGCCACATCCACCGAGGCGCCCAGGGTTCGGCCGGGGACATCGGGCACATCCGTGTCGGCGAGCGCGACGAGCCCTGCCACTGCGGCAACTCCGGCTGTCTGGAGGCCGTCGCAGCAGGTGCCGCAATGGCGGCCCGGCTGCGGGATGTGGGGCTGGAGGCCATCGGGAGCCTCGACGTCGTCCGACTGGTCAGGGAAGGAAACCGCGAAGCCGTCCGCACAGTCCGCGAGGCCGGTCGCGCGATCGGCGAGGTGCTGTCCGGACTGGTGAACTTCTTCAACCCGGAGACGGTCGTCGTCGGCGGCGCCCTCTCCGCCGTACACGACCAACTGCTCGCCGGCGTCCGCGAGGCGGTCTACGGCCGCTCCAACCCACTGGCGACCAACGTCCTGCGGATCGAGCCGAGCCGGATCGGCGAGAACGCGGGCGCGATCGGCGCCGGCATCCTGGCGATCGAGCACGCGCTGTCCCCCGCCCAGGTCGACCGCGCCCTCGCGACGGACGCGACGGCGGTGTGAGCGCGACGGACGCTCAGCGGGGGGCGCGAACCCGACGACCAGCCGTGTTCCAAGCTCCCCGACCGCCGACCTGGCAGCATCCCTCACACGTCCGCCCCCGGAGGCAACCCCGGCGTGACCAGCGCGTCGCCCCGCCGGTCCGCGGCGGGACCGGTCCGTCGTCGTGGCATTCGGAGCGGCCGGGCTCCCGGTCGTGCCGACAGCAGCGCTGCCGCTCCCTCGCGAACTCGGCGGTGCACCAGATATTCGTGTGCGTCGCGCAGGCAAGGGGTGAACCCGCCGGATGCCGAAGCCATACCCGGCTCGTCGCACCCAGCGGGTCCCCGTCACAAGCTCGTCGCTACGGCCGGCTCGCCGGAGTGACCGCTTGCATGATCACCGCACCGATGGCCTCGACCGCCCGGGTGTCGTCGCGCGGAGGGGGTTATCCGTGGGCAGTACGCCGCCGTCTTACAAGGGGCACCGGTACCCGGTCGAGGTCATCGCACACTGGGTGTGGCGGTACTTCCGCTTCCCGCTCGGCTTCCGCGAGGTCGAGGAGCTGATGCTCGAGCGCGGCGTGCTCGTCCCCCACGAGACGGTCCGGCGCTGGTGCGCGAAGTTCGGGCAGGCATACTCCGACGGCCTGCGCCGGAGACGGCCCCGGCCCGGGGATAAATGGCACCTGGGCGAGGTCTTCATCAAAATCAACGAGGAACGGAAGTACCTGTGGCGGGCCGTCGACGCCGACGGCACCGTGCCCGGCATCCTGGTCCAGTCCCGCCGGGACACGGCCGCGGCCCGGCGCTTCTTCCGCAGGCTGCTGAAGAAGACCCGCACGGTGCCGAGGGTGATCGTCACCGACAGGCTCCGCTCCTACGGCGCGGCCCACCGCGAGGTCATGCCCTGCGTGGAACACCGCTCGCACAAGGGCCTCAACAACCGGGCAGAGAACAGCCACCAGCCCACACGGCAGCGCGAACGCGCCATGAAGGGCTTCCGCAGCACCGGCGGAGCCCAGCGGTTCCTGGCCGCGTTCAGCGACATCTCACCGCACTTCCGGCCCCACCGCCACCACATACCACGCCGAGACGACTATCCGCTTCGTGATCTGGGCTCAGATCACCGGCAGCGTCGGCCCGCCCGTGGGGGCCTGAGCCCAGACCCCCGGATCCCCACAACACCTGACATGGCGTCAAGTGATCACATCCTCGTCAACGTGACAACGCCTCCGCAGAGACTCCGCGGTGATCCCGAGATCCGCGGCCACCGCCGAGTACGTCCGCTTCCCGGCCGCGGCGCGGTAGAGCGCGACGGCGTCCTTCCTGAACTCCTCCGGATACGGAGACTTGCGTCCCACCTGGACATCCCTCCCTGGACCATCAAGATCCATTGTCAGGGTGTCCACTCCAAAGGATCATCCTCATTGCCGTCCTGGTCCCGCGCGCCACAGGTACTTCCGCTCGCCGTTGACGGTGATGAAGACCTCGTCGAGGTGCCACTTGTCGCCAGGGCGGGGGTGCCCGTGGCGCAGGGCGTTGGCGTAGTCCTGTCCGAACGTGGCGCATCAGCGGCGCACCGTCTTGTGGGAGACGATCACGCCACGCTGCTGCAGCAGCTCCCCGGCCTCGCGGTACGACAGCGGGAAGCGGTGCCCCTGGTACGACGGCGGCACGCTGTCCACGGGCGATCCCTCCCCGGCATGACCAACCAGAAGATCATCCCACCCGGTCAGCCGACGCGACAGTGTCGTGACCGGTGTCTTTCCGCTGGCACCGCGGGATCACGGAGCGGTGTTCCGTGAGGCTCAGAGCCAGGTCTCGGCGAGCAGCCGCAGTGAGCGGTCTCGTACGGCTGGGTCGTACGCGTAGGTGACGGTGATGAGTTCATCGGCGCCGGTGCGCTCCACGAATTCCTGCAGCTGAGCCTTCACCGTCTGCGGGGCACCCACGGCTTTGATCCGCAGCATGGATCGGTCTGGTCGGCCCTGCCCTGCGAGCGTCTCCGGGGCCACCGGCGGCTGCATCTTGCGGGACTGACCGCGCATGACGTCGCGGAACATCTGCTCGACCACCGTGAATTCGCGCTTCGCCTCCTCGTCGGTGCCGGCAACCATGACGTTGATGCCGGCCATCACGTAGGGCTTTTCGATCTGAGCGGTGAGCGCTTCGGCATTGAATGCCTCCCTGTATACCTGGATCGCCTGATCGATCTGGTCGGGCGCGAAATGCGAGGCAAGGGAAAACGGCAGACCCAGCTGGCCCGCGATGGAGGCGCCATTGACGGTGGATCCGAGAACCCAGATGGGCACCTCGGTCCCGGCGGAAACGGAAGACACAATCTTCACGCTGTGCGCGGTGCCCATCTTACTGAACCAACCCTGAAGGTCGTAGATGCTCTGGGCGAAGGCCTGGGGCTCAGCTGAGGAGCGGCTCAGTGCCTGGGCGGTCATCATGTCTGTTCCTGGAGCCCGTCCCAAGCCCAAGTCGATCCGATCCCCATGCATGTTGGCCAAGGTTCCGTACTGCTCGGCTACCATGAGCGGAGCGTGGTTAGGAAGCATCACCCCGCCGGAGCCCAGACGGATCCGCTCGGTGACCGAGGCGGCCCGGGAGATCAGCAGCGCGGTGGCGCTGGCAGCGAGATTCGGGGTGTTGTGGTGCTCGGCGAACCAGAGCCGACGATAGCCCAGTTGATCGGCGAGGCGGGCCGATCCCATCGAGGCGGCGATGGCTTCTTGGGCGGTGGACCCCTCGGAGATGGAGACCAGATCGAGAATGTTCAAAGGCACAGACACTGTGGGATTTTCCTTATGTTCGCAGCACCAAGTGCAGGGGTAACGACCACAGGCTGCAGCTCTATTCCAGTCGTCATGCCCCGACATGGTCCAAGCGGGCACTGTCATCCCTGAAGGAGCGGGGTGGACAAGAGGGTATCCTCGTCCTTTTTCTCCGATTTACGGGCGCTTGCAGGCAGCGCCGATCCCAGGGTACGGAGGCAAGGCGGAGCGCCCGCAGGCGGAGTCGAAGACGAATGGCCTTGAGGCCGCACCGACGTTGTCACGTTGGCTGACCGGCATGGGATGATCTTCGTGGAGGTCGTATCGGGGAGGGGACTGCTTGTGGCGTCCGTATCGCCGTCCGGGGGCACCGGTACCCCGTCGAGATCATCCCCCACTGCGTGTGGCTGTACCACCGGTTCCCGCTGTCGTTCCGGGAGGCCGGGGAACTGATGCTCGAGCGCGGCGTGGTCGTCTCCTACGAAACCGTCCGGCGGTGGTGCGCCAAGTTCGGGCAGGCCTACGCCAACGTGCTGCGCCGCCGGCGTCCTCGTCCGGGTGACAAGTGGCACCTGGACGAGGTCTTCATCAAGATCAACGGTGAGCTGAAGTACCTGTAGCGGGCCGTCGACGCCGACGGCACCGTCCTGGAAATCCCCGCGCAGAACCGGCGGGACAAGGCCACGGCCCGACGCTTCTTCCGCAAGCTCCTGAAGACGACGCGCACGGTGCCCCGGGTGATCGTCACCGACAAGCTGCGCTCCTACGGCGTCGCCCACCGCCAGGTCATGCCCTCGGTCGAGCACCGTGCTCACAAGAGCCTGAACAACCGGGCCGAGAACAACCGACCGGCCCACCCGGCAGCGCGAGCGCGCCATGAAAGGCTTCCGTGGCGTCGGCGGAGCCCAGCGGTTCCTGGCCGCGTTCAGCGGCCTCTCCCCCACTTCCGGCCCCGCCACCGGATGACCGCCCCCGGCTACCGAACCGAGATGACCGCGCTCGAGCATCAGTTCCTCCGCCTCCCGGAAGCCGAGCGGGAAGCGGAAGTACAGCCACACGCAGTGCACGATCACCTCGGCCGGACACCGGTGCCCCCTGTACGGCGGCGCACTGTCTACGGAGGACTCCTCCCGGCCTGATCAACTCGAAGATCACCCCGCCCAGTCACCCGACGTGACGGCGCCCACTCACGGGTTCCAGGCAAAAGTGGTGAAGGTGCGCTCAAAGCGTCGCGCGATCAGATCCTCACGCTGGATCACCCAGTGCAGGGTGGAGCCCTCGCGATGTCTGAGGCCGGGGGCGTACCAGTCGGCGAGCAGCACCCAGTCGGCGGGGTCGTCGGACACCGGCCCCTCCCAGTCACCCATCTCGACTGCGTACAGGGCTGTGCGTACGGCCACGTCGACGGGGTCGACGTCGACGTCCTCCTCGTCCCCGAATCCCCCGATCTGCATCTCGCCACTTTGGACGATGCCGTCCTTGGTCTCCTGCCACGCCTCGACGAGGTCATCGCACAGGGGGTGACCGGGGATGTCGGCCCTCAGCTGCCGGCCGACCGGGAAGACAGAGGTGTGGTGCGGGAGCGACACCTCGGCACGCGCGCGCAGCTCGCCTTCCGGATAGCCCTCGAAGAGCTTGCCGAATTCCCTGTCCCACTCCTCGTATTCGTGTACGTTCCAGGCATGCTTGTCCCGCTGTGAGACCTGTGTGCCCACGGGCACATGGACCACGGAGCCGACCGATTGGTGGTCCCTCTGGTCGTCGGCCAGGGCGAAGAACAGCAGGTGCCCCTCGGGCGGCAGGGGCAGATCCGTCGCGTCGGCCGGCAGAGCGGCAAGATCGATGGAGGCCACGAAGGGGTGCCCGGGATCCGGGATGCCGTCCGGAAGCAGCAGGGGGCCACCGAACCTGCCTACGACGGGCCCGAACTCGTCATCCGCCGTCGATGCCAGAGTCGCGCAGGGCCGCACCAGGGTGAGCCACCGCTCCACATCGTCAGCCGGTATCCCTTTCGCCTTCGCCCTCTCCCGGAAAGGGCGGAAGCGGTCTTCTGGTCCTGATGTCATGGGCGGACCGTACAAGAACGGTCCGACAACGAGCCGTCGTGTACGCATAACCACTTATAAGACCGTGTCCTACGTGGTGAGGCGGATGAGCCGCTTGTAGCAGCACAGGGCTGCGGCGAGACCGAGAAAGGACAGGTAATTACGGGGATCGCGCTCGTAGCGAGGGTTCAAGCGCCGGTAACCGGACAGCCAGGACATGGTGCGCTCGATCACCCGGCGGCGGCGCCCCAACCGTTCGTGAGAGTCATGCTTCCACAGTGCCGGGCCGGTTCGGGCCGGCACATCACCCAACACGCTCGTCAGCGATCAACCGATCGGTTGACGCCCCTTACACCCCCTACCGCACGACCCCTACGCCCCTGACATCGTCTCGGGATTCTCCGGTCCAGTCCCGCAGCCGGCGCCAGGCCGTCACCCCGGAGCAGCCCACGGCCTCCGCTGAGACGTCACGCCAGGCCACACCGGTCCGCAGCACGTACATCACACCGGCGAGTGCCACACGGTCCGGAACACGCAACCGCTCGGGATGGTGATGACGCCGTTCAGGAGCAGGCGGCAGCAGTGGAGCAACCCGCTCCCACAGGTCGTCAGGAACAAGATCGGCACGCACGCCTGACAAGGCATCAACCACAATCCAGGAAAGCGTGGATTCCATGTCGCGAAAAGGCACTGGGTAGTGGAGCGGAGTATCGACTCGATTATGATGCACCGCCGCCTCGCCCGCGACTACGAGACGCTCACGACCAGCTCCGAGGCGATGATCCATGGCGCCTCGATCGACAACCTCGCCAAGCGCATAACGGACGAGAGCACACCAACTCGGCAAGGAACCCATTAGGGCATACAGGGCAGTACGCCTGGATCAAATACCCTCTGACTGGGGTCTGCTGTCAATTTGTTTCGATGTCAGAGGATCGTCTCGCGGCCTGCGCCCTATACCGTCCCGGTGTGGTGCCGAACTCCCGTTGGAAGGCGTGTGAGAGCGCGTACGGGCTGCCGTAGCCGACTCGGTCGGCGATGGTGGCCAGGGTGTCCTGGGTGTCGCGGAGCAGGGTGGCAGCGCGGATCACGCGCCACCAGGTGAGGTACGCCATCGGAGGGCGGCCGACCAAGGTGGTGAACCGGCGCGCCAGGGTGGGACGGGAGACGCCCGCCTCCGCCGCCAGACGGTCATTGCTCCACGGCGCGGCCGGGTTCGAATGCAGCGCCCGCAGGGCGGCGGCCGCCACCGGGTCACCCAGTGCGCGGGGCCAGGTTCCGCCAGGAGCCTCGACCATCCAGGCGCGGATCATGTAGACGAGGAGGAGGTCGAGCAGGCTCGGGAGTGCCGCGCAGGAGCCGGGTCGGATCTCGTCCAGCTCACCGGCGAGCAGATCGACGGCGGCACGGAGTTCGAGGTGGCTGCCTACTCGGCCGGGAAGACTGACGACCTCGGGCAGCTCTGCCATGAGCGGGTGCATGCGGCTGCAGTCCAGCCAGTACTTGCCGCAGAGCACCTCTGTCTCGTAGCTGCCGGGCCGGGTCCGCGGCTTCGTCTCCACAAGCCATTGCTCGAACGGCACCGCCTCCTTCTTCGCGACCGCCGCGTCAACCGGGAAATCGGCGATCACATGGCCTGTGCCATGGGGCAGCAGCACCGCGTCACCCGCACTGAGAGGCAGGGGGGCGCTGCCGTCGGTCAGTAGCTGGCAGTGGCCCTTGAGGACGACGTAGAAGCCCGCGCCGTCGTACGGGTCCAGTCGCGCGGACCAGCTCCCACTTGTCCGCAGCCGGTGGAACCAAGGGTGCCCGAGGCGCACGGCAGAGATCGCATCACTCACCACATCCATCCGTCCAAGATATGCGCCGTATGAAGGATGAGACGTATTCGTATTTCTTTGAGCCGAATGCATATCAGGGCGATCATTCGATCTCCCTTAAGGTCGATCACGTGATGAACGAGAACGAGAGCGTGCAGAACATGGTGCTGGGGGACGTCGAGGTCATCCGGATTGTCGAGTGGCACGAACCGTTCCTGCCCACCTCCGGCATGTTCCCGGGAGCTGCCGCCGATGTATGGAAGGACAACGAGGACTGGCTGGCACCGGACCACTGGGAGCCGGACAGCGACTTGGCGGTGCTTGCTTTGCAGAGCTGGGTGCTGCGCAGCGCGGGCCGGACCGTCCTGGTCGACACCGGAGCGGGGAACGGTCGCGAGCGACCGGGCATGGGACCGTTCCACCACTCCCGGAGTGATTTCCTCGGCCTCCTGGCGAGGGCCGGCGTCCGCCCGCAGGATGTCGACGTCGTCGTCAACACCCACCTCCACGTCGACCACGTCGGCTGGAACACCGTCGACGTGGGCGGGCAGTGGATACCGGCGTTCCCCAACGCCCAGTACCTCATTCCGGCCGCCGACGACTTCCACTACGGTCCGGACAACGCGTACGGGAAGGGCGCGCAGCAGGCCGACCGCCTGATCTACGAAGACAGCATCGCGCCCATCCACCAGGCCGGACAGGCCGTGCTGTGGGACGGCCTCCACCGCATCGACGAACACCTCACCCTGGAATCCGCACCCGGTCACACTCCCGGCTCATCGGTGCTGCGACTCGCATCCGGCAGCGACCGGGCAGTCTTCGTCGGGGATCTGCTGCACAGTCCGGTGCAAATCCTGTACCCCTGCTGCAACAGCAGCGCCTGCCTGGCACCGGAACAAGCGGTGGTCAGCCGCCGTCGGATTCTCGGGCGGGCGGCCGACGAACGGGAGTTGCTCGTTCCCGCGCACTTCGGTGGCGCAGGGGCCCTGGAAATACGACGGGACAGTGACGGGTTCACCCTCGGCCCGTGGGCAACGACCAGCCGAAAGAAGAGCGCGTCCGCCTTCGAGTGAGCCGTGACCTCACCCGCTCACCGCCCCGCCGTCCTCCGAAGCCCCCGGCGTCTCGGCGGACGGCGCGACCATCGCACTGAGCTTGGTCCGTTGTGGCATGAACGGCACCAGGCCAGGCTTGCGTCCAGGTAGCGGAAGCGGGTGATCGGTGCCGGCGTGAAGCACCGGCTGGTCTTCGTCGACCGGCTCTTGGCCACCCTGGTGTACCTCCGACACGGGGTCACACATGACGTGCCGGCCTGCTGGTTCGGGGTGGATCGCTCCACCATCACCCGCGCCGTCGGTGAGGTGCGACCCCTGCTGGTCGAGCGCGGCTGCACCGTCAGTCCCGGAGTGCGGTTGCGGACCTCGGCCGAGGTCGTCGACCACCTCGGCGCCAGCGGAAAGCCCGGCATCATCGACGGCACCGAGGTTCGGGTCCGCCGACCGGCCGCTGGACACAAGGACCGGGACAGGTTCATCTCCGGCATGAACAAGCAGAACGCGGTCAAGACCATGGTCGTCACGGATGGCGACGGCCGCGTGTTCTTCTGCAGCCCGACCAAGCCTGGCAGCTGCGCGGACATCACCCACGCCCGCCGGCTGGGGCTGGTCGAGCTCCTGGCCGACGGCCCCGCGGTGGAGATCCTCGCCGACGCCGGTTACCAGGGCCTGGGCGCGCAGACCGGCGGCCGGGCGATCACACCGCCGCACCGCAAGCTCAAGAAGAACGCTCCCGACTGATACGAGAAGATGCACGAGCGGCAGCGCAGGGCGCACTCCTCGAGGCGGATCCGGGTCGAGCACGGCATCGCCCCCTTGAAGAACTGGCGGACCCTGACCCGCTACCTCGGCCGCCGCGAACACATGAGCCACACCGTCCAGGCCATCGCCGGCCTGCTGTCCCACCAGCAGACAGCGGTCCTGGCCTCGGCACGACAGGCATGAACACGGAGCCATGTCGAAGTCTTCGGCGCCTCACCGCCTACCGTGCACGAGTTCGCTGGGAGGCCGTCGACCCGCTCAGGCGCGTGCCCAGCCGTCGCCGGTGAGCGCGGCTGCGCACGGCCCCGATGGAGGGGAAAACACGGGGTATCCGGGAGGCGACGACGTTGTCCCGACTCCCCTTCGAGAAGGTCTGCACTGTGCTCTCGTTCAAGCGCTTACTCGACCGCAGTTTGACCGCGCAGGCGGCTCTGGTCTTCCTGCTGGGACTGGGCGTCACGGCCCTGATCCGCAGGGACGAGCACCCGGCTGTCTGGGTGTTCCAGAGCGCTCTCTACACCGGGGTCGCCGTCGCGGTCCTGGCCGTCCAGCGCCGCCGGGCCGCCCGAGCCGCGGGCACCGACGCGGGCGGGCTCGCCGATCTGAACCGGAAGATCCGGCACCATGAGATGCCGCAGGATCCCGAGGAGCAGACGGCCATGCGACGGCTGGTCGCCGAGCAGCTCGGCCAGATGGAGCGGGCGGGCAAGTGGCTGCCGTACTGGCTCGGCGCCATGGGCCTCTTCGCGGTCGGCATGGTCGTCCTGGGGGCCGTCAGCGGTTCTCTGGTCTTCCCTCTTCTCCTCGCGGTCGGCATGGTCGCGCTGTGCTTCTGGGTCCTGCGGGTGCGCCGCCACTCCCTGGACCACCTCCGCTGGATGCGCCAGGCCCTGCGACAGGAATGAGCAGCCGGGGAGGGCGGGGACGGTGGGCAAGTCCCCAAAAGAAACGAACTTCCACGGTGGCCAACCGCCGGGCCGGCGCCTGACCGGGGCGCCGACCCGGCGGGCGTTCCGCTTCACTGCAGCCCCTCGTGCGAGCGGTGCTCGACGAAAGGGCACGACCTCGCGGTGGGCCGCACCGTAGGAGCGGAGCTTGTCCGTGACGATCACCCGCGGCACCTCGCCCGTCTTCGTCAGCAGCGTGCGGAAGAAGCACTTGGCCGCAGCCGTGTCCCGGCGGCTCTGCACCAGGATGTCCAGCAGCATCCCGCCCTGGTCGACAGCCCGCCACAGGTGTTTCTGCTCACCGTTGATCTGGATGAAGACCTCGTCCAGATGCCACTTGTCGCCGGGCCGGGGCTGTCGGCGGCGCAGCCCGTTGGCATACTGCTGACCGAACTTCAGGCACCAGCGCTGGACGGTCTCGTACGAGACGATCACGCCGCGCTCCAGCGTCAGCTCCTCGACCTCACGGAAACTGAGCGGGAAGCGGAAGTACAGTCACACGCAGTGCGAGATCACCTCGACCGGGTACCGATGCCCCCTGCACGACGGCGCCCTGTCCATGGGCGGTCCCCCCTTCATCATGACCACCCGAAGATCATCCCACCCGGTCGGCCAACGTGACAGCACCCGCCCTGTTCCTGGCCGAGCGCGGGATCGAGGTCATCGGCGTCGATCCCGCCGGGGCGTCCCTCGAGGTGGCCCGGGCCAAGCCGGGCGGCGACCGGGTGCGCCGGGTCCACTGCGACGTGACGGCGCTCCCGCCACCGCGGGTCGATCCGGCGACCATGACGGCGAACGTCGCCCGGGCCATCATCGACCCGGAGGCGTGGCGGGACACCCTGCGCGGGGCCCACACGGTCCTGCGGTCCGGAGGCCGGCCGGTGTCCGAGACCCGGGACCCGGCCCGGCGGGCGTGGGAGGAGTGGAACCGGGAGGAGTCGCACCGCGTGACGGACGTCCCGGGCGTCGGCGCGGTCGAGAGCCGGGGCGGGGCGACCGAGGTGGGCGGGCCGCTGGTGGCCTTCCGGTGGACGTACGTCCTCGGCGCGGACGGGCAGGTGCTGACGTCGGACTCGACGCTGCGCTTCCGTGAACGGCGGGAGGTCGAGGCGGACCTGGACGGTTCGGGCCTCACGGTGGAGGGGGTGCGCGACGCCCCCGGCCGCCCGGGCCGGGAGCTCGTCTTCGTCACGCGGCGCCCGCGCACCGGCGGGGAACGCTCCGGGGGCCCGACCGCGGCCGGTGTCACCCCGCGAAGGTGCGGACGAGGAGCAGGACGTTGAGCACACTGATCACGGTGCTCACCACGACGGCGGCCACCGTGGTGGCACAGCGGTTGACCAGGTCCCCCATGATCCGCCTGCGGGCCGTGAAGACCAGCAGGGGAACGAGCGCGAAGGGAACGCCGAAGGACAGCACGACCTGACTGAGGACGAGCGCCTGCGTCGGTTCGACCCCCAGGGAGAGGACGACCAGGGGCGGTGCCATGGTCGCCAGGCGACGTACCGTCAGCGGGATGCGGCGTCCGAGGAAACCGCGCAGGATGACCTGTCCCGCGAAGGTGCCGACGCCCGAGGAGGCCAGTCCGGACGCGAGCAGCGCGAGCGCGAACGCGAACGCGGCGCCGGGACCCAGGACACTGCCGAGGCCGGTATGGAAGGCCTCGAGCGTGTCCTGCGTGCCGGTCCCGTGCAGGGCCGCGGCGGCGATGGTGAGCATGCTGGCGTTCACCAGTCCCGCGATGCCGAGCGCGATGAACAGCGCGGAGCGGTGGGCGCGCAGCTGGCGGCGCTTGCGTTCCCAGGAGGACCGGGCGGGGCTGCGCGCCAGCGAGGAGTGGAGATAGATGACGTGCGGCATGACGGTGGCGCCGATCATGCCGGTGGCCAGCAGGATGCTCTGGGTGTCGGCGAAGCGGGGGCGCATGCCGGACAGGGCACCGCTCCACGCGCCGGCGGCCACCGCCTGGTAGACGAAGCCGGCAAGGATGACCAGGAGCAGGGCGGCAGTCACGATCTCGAAGCGGCGCCGCCCCTCGGGAGCGAGGGTCAGCAGCAGCAGCGAGGTGGCCGCGACGATGAAGGCGGCGGGCAGCAGGGGGATGCCGAACAGGATGTGCAGGGCGACGGCACCGCCGACGAACTCGGCCAGGTCCGTCGCCATCGCGACGAGTTCCGCCTGCAGCCAGAGCGTCCGGTTCAGCGGGCGGGGCGTGTGCGCCCGGCACAGCTGGGGGAGGTCCCTGCCCGTGGCGACGCCCGCCTTGCAGGCGAGGTACTGGACGAACACGGCCATGACGTTGGCGGCGGCGATCACCCACAGCAGCATGGGCCCGTAGCGGGTACCGGCCGTCATGTTGGTGGCGAAGTTGCCGGGGTCCACGTAGGCGACCGACACGACGAACGCCGGGCCGAGCATCGCCAGGGTCATCCGCAGTCGGGAACCGGCCGTGGTCCCCGCCGCGGACCGGCCCCTGTCGGCGGGCTCCGCCAGGGGCTCGGCGGTACGGGTCGGCGGAGCGAGCGGGGTGTCCGGCACCCGTCGGGTGGAGAGCGGATCAAGCATGCCGCCTCCCCGGCCCGGGCCCGCCGCGCGACGGGCCCGGGCGGCACACCGCCCGCGCCGTCAGCAGTCCCGCGAGGGCAGTGATCAGGAGGACCGCGGCCAGGAACCGGTGCATCGGGCCGCCGCACACGAGTCCGACGACGGCGGACAGCGCGTACAGGCCGCTCAGCACGAGGCGGGTCACCAGGGGACGCGGTGGTGCGGAGACGACGGAGTGACGCATCATGGTGATCCTCTCGAAGGACGGCCGAAGCGGGCCCGCCGGCGGACGGGCCCGCCCCGCGCTCTCATTCGTCCGGCGCCATCGCGTCCTTGATCTTGCCCTTCAGGCCGGTTTCGGTGCCGAGCACCGGCCCCTTGGGCTCACCCCGGCTGCCGTCGTAGGTGGCGTACAGCTTCGGGTCGGGCGGCGGAGGCACGGAGAGGTCCCCGAGGGGTTCGGGGGACTGCAGCACGCTGAACTCGTGGTCGCCGTCCGGGGTCGGGCCGCTGGCCCACAGACCGAGTTCGGTCTCGGCCCCGTCGGACAGGTGCCATATCGTCTGGGCGTGTTCGCGGTACTCCACGTCCTCGAACCCACCCGGGACGACCACGTTCTCCAGGCCGTCCTCGCGCAGCTGCTCGATCGCCGCGAGCCACTGGTTCTGGTGCACGGTGTCACGGGCGAGGTTGAACTTGAGCATGTCCTTCACGCCCGGGTCGTCGGTCATGTTGTACAGCCGGGCGGTCTGCAGACGGCTCTGCGCCTCTGCGGCGACGTTGGCGTAGAAGTCGGCGAGGAGGTTGCCGCTGGCGACCGCGTAGCGGCCGTTCCAGGGGTATCCGTTGCTGTCCGCGGGCAGTGCCGCGCCACCGGCGATGATGGCCTGCTGCGGGTCCATGCCTCCCAGGACCGCGCCGACGGCCGGGTCGGAGGTCGCCATCTTGGTGGTCGCGGTCGCGGGGGCCCCTTCCAGCAGGCGCGCGATCATCGTGGCGAGCATCTCCACGTGACCGATCTCCTCCGTGGCGGTGTCCATGATCAGGTCTTTGTACTTGCCTTGGATGCGAGTGTTCCACCCCTGGAAGAGGTACTGCATCATCACGGACATTTCGCCGTAGGCGCCGCCCACGAGTTCCTGCAGCTTGTGCGCGTACGCGGGGTCCGGCTTCTCCGGCCGGGCCTCGAACTGAAGCTTCTGAGTGTGTCGGAACATGGTGTTCCCCTGATGGCAGGTGCGGTTTCGGCGGAGGCGGGGACAAGCCCGGTGCCGGCGCTCGTCCGCCCGTGCCACGACGTTAGGCCGTCTCCGTCACCGTCATGTGTCCGTGCGCCTACCAGCGATCGCCCCACCGCGTCGCACGGCCGTACCGGCGGCCGCCGGTCCTCGCCCGGCGGCCGGCCCGCGCGGCGAGAACCGCGGGACGACGTCGCGGTAAGTCACCGGTGACGCCATCCCTACGCGCGGGGCCGGGAATCACTCGGCGGGGCACCCGGCGACGGGGGGTCGGCGACCGGGGCATGCATGAAACTCCCCATGCAAGGCAACTCGGACATTCTTGTTCGTCTCCTGGAAACCATGTGGAGAACTCGGCATGCCCCTCCCCCCTGCCGACCGCAATCATCCGCCCCGGCCCTGGGCGGACGTGTCCCTGCTCGGCCACTTCGCGCTCCGTCTCCCCCACGGACACGTCTACCTGGCGCCCACCACGCAGAAGGTGCTGGTGCTGCTGGCGATCCACGCACAGGGCCTGGCCCGCAGCAGCGCGGCCGCACTGCTCTGGCCGCACCTGCCCGACCGGCGCTCCGCCGCCAGCCTGCGCTCCGCCCTGTGGCGCCTGTCCCGTGCCGGCGGGACCTGCCAGGTCGTCGTCAGCGACAGCGAACACCTCCGGCTGGACCGGAACGTCCGGGTCGATCTGCACACCGCCCACGACATCGTGCGCGACCTCACCACCGACCGGTGCGCCGTCCAGCCGCCGGCGGTGCCGGGCCACCTGCGCCAGGACCTCCTGCCCGACTGGAGCGAGAGCTGGCTGTTCGTGGCGCGCGAACACTTCCGTCAGACGCGGCTGCACGCCCTGGAGGCCTGCAGCAAACGACTGCGCGCGTCCGGGCACATGGACGCGGCCATGGAGTTCGCCATGGCCGCACTGGAGGCGGACCCCCTGCGCGAGAGCGCCCACCGCTGCGTGAGCGAGATCCACCTCGCCGAGGGGAACATCGCCGACGCCCTGCGGTTCTACGGCACCTACCGCCGGCAACTGCGCGACGAACTGGGCCTGGTGCCCACCAGCGGCTACCGCAACCTCCTCGCGCCGTTCCTGCGCCGACCGCTGGACACCGCTCGGGGGCCCGGTCGCGGCGCGTGAACGCCACGGCCCATCGCCGTCCCCGCCTTCCCGCGCTCCCGCGGGCGATGCGGCGGGGGCCCGTCGCGGACGTCCGGCCGGACCGGCGTTCCGCCCGGTCGCGGCGCGGGACGCCCGTCGAACAGGCGCCCGGGGGGTGTCGCACCGGCGCGGTGCGTCGGTGCGGGCGGCCGGCACGGTCGTGCATGCCCCCGTCACCCGGGGGTCGGTAGCGGCTGGCTCGGCGGGCGGCGGTGGTGTGGCTGCCCTGGAAGCGTCCCGCGGCCCGCCGCAACGGCCGGCCGTCCTCCACGACACACCGGGCCGGACGCAGCCTGCCGGTCCGCGTCAGCGGAGCATTACGGTGGAACACGAGGGCCTCCTGCGGTCGGGCGTAGATGTCGCAGTCCGCACCGGACCCGGAAGACCCTCGCCCGTTCAAGCACGCAGTACGCGCGTCATCAACACCCCGGGACAGCACACCTAGTGGCGATTCGTCACCTTGAGTGATCTTTCCTGGTGACGGGCATTCTGTCGGATGTGAAGCTCGGGGAGGTGGAACGGCTCCGGGGTGAGTTATCGGAGTTCGTTGCCGATGTGTCCGGCTCACTGCCACGGCGGGACCAGCGGTGATGGGGCGAATGTTGTCTGCGGGGCCTGATGCTGGAGGGGCGGCGCAAGTCGATCCAGCCGATGGCCGAGCGGCTGCCGGACGGGAACATGCAGGCCCTGCAGCAGTTCGTGAACCAGTCACCGTGGGAGTGGACGCCGGTGCGCCGGCGGTTCGCCGGGCGGCTGTGCGAGGCGACCCAGCCGGAGGTGCGGGTCATCGACGACGTGTCGTTTCCCCAGTGCGGCATCGCGTCGGCCGGGGTGGCCCGCCAGTACTGCGGGGCGCTGGGCAAGCGGGCGGACTGCCAGGTCGCGGTCAGCGTGCACGCGGCCACCGATGCCGCGTCCTGCCCATGGGAGTGGGAACTGTTCCTGTCCCAGGAGTGGGCGGTGGACGACAAGCGGCGCCGGGCGGCCCGGGCAGTGAGCCCTACTGCTCGGCGGAGGACCGCTCCAGCTCGCGCAGTGCGTCCACGACGCGAACGGTGATCTCCTCGGGATCGCCCGACACGTCCACCGTGACCCCCGCCTCGTCCGGCTCCAGCGGCTGGAGCGAGGCGAGCTGGGAGGCGAGCAGTGCCGTGGGCATGAAGTGCCCCTGCCGACGGGCCAGCCGCTCCTCGATGAGCGCGCGGTCACCCGTGAGGTGCACGAACACGATGCCGGGAGCCGTGGCCCGCACCCGGTCGCGGTAGGCCCTCCTCAGCGCCGAGCCGCTGATCACCCCGCCGAGCCCCGTCCGCTTGCGCGCCCAGGCGCCGATCGCGTCCAGCCAGGGCCTTCGGTCCTCGTCGGTGAGCGCCACTCCGGCCGACATCCTGGCGATGTTGGCCTGCGGATGAAAGTCGTCGCCCTCGGCGTACGGGACCCGGAGCCTGGCCGCCAGCAGGACACCGATGGTGGTCTTGCCGGTGCCTGTGACCTCCATGACCACCACGACCTGCGGGCTCCGCATGGTTCCCTCGCTGCCTTGACCGACATCGGACGCCGGTACCGCGGACGGACGTGTCACATCTCGATCCTCTCAGGGATGCGGACCCTCAGCAGGTCCGAAGCGGTCAGTCGTCCCGGATCCAACGGCCCGACCCGGACGGCACTGACAAGGCCGGGGCCCCGCACCCCCCGTTCGCCTCGGACGAGGGATACCGGCGCCCGGCCCAACGCCGAGCGTGCCGAGCCGACCCGCGCCGAGCTCGCCTCCACCGCAGCCATCAGCCGGCTCAGGACTCTGATCGTCTCCGCACCGGACGACCTCCACGCCGGACTGCGACGCCTCAGCCGACCGCAACAGGTCCCACGCTGCACCGGCCTCCGCGACCGCCCCGCGCTCTCCGCCAAGCACCGCATGACCATCCGCGCCCGCGGTCTACCGGCGCCCGCCGTACCGGCGAGGGCAAGAACCCCGAGACGCGCGACGGTGCCTCAAGCGCACCATCTGCCGCCAGCCCTTCGAGATCATCGAACAAAGGAGTCAACCGGACGCAGAAGAGCTTCCTCAAGCGGCTTGACATGACATAGCAGCCTCGGAGATGCCTGGCCGCGGTGGCGAGGGGCGTCCTTCACCGCCGGGGGCGCCGGTGCGGCCCGGGCGGTGGCGGACTCGCTGCCGGGCGGCCCTGCCCGGCGAGCGGGCTGAGGGGCAGGAGGAGCAGGCTCACCCCGGCGTTCGAGAGCCGGTTCACGGTGGACCCCGCACCGGCCCTCTCGGCCCCCTCGTCCCGCGGGGCAGATCGGAGGACTCAGCGACTGATCCCCGACGTCCTGACCGCGCGCATCTTCACCCCAAGGTCCCGGGGAGCCGGCTCTCCGCGTCCAGCTGACTGAGGTCCTGACCCCTTGCACGCACCGCTCGACGGTCCCGACCCACGACAACGACCGGAGACTGGCCGGTCCGGTGATCTCCACGCCGTCACAGGCACCAGGGGCGTGGAACCGGTGCGCGGAGGAGAATGAGCGGGGGTTCACTTCCTCAAGGAAGGCTGACCATGGGGACCGCTCGATCCGAGGCCGGACGTACCGTCACCACCAGTATTCCCGCACGCCTGGACCAGCTGCCCTGGTCGCGCTGGCACTGGTCGATCATCATCGGTCTGGGGACTGTGTGGATCCTCGACGGCATGGAGGTGACGATCGTCGGCAACGTCGCCGGCCGGCTCTCCGAGCCCGGTAGCGGTCTGCCCATCACCTCCGGTGAGGTCACCGGCATCGCCGCCGCCCTCTACGTGGCCGGCGCCTGCTCGGGCGCCCTGTTCTGGGGCCGGCTGACCGACATCTATGGCCGCAAGAAGCTCTTCCTGATCACCCTCGCGGTCTATCTCGGCGCCACCGCCCTGACCGCGCTCGCCTTTGAGACCTGGTGGTTCTTCCTCTTCCGGTTCCTCACCGGCTTCGGCATCGGGGGCGAGTACGCGGCCATCAACTCCGCGATCGACGAGCTGATCCCGGCGTACTACCGCGGGCGCGTCAACCTGGTGATCAACGGCAGCTACTGGCTGGGCGCGGTCGGTGGCTCCCTGCTGTCGATCGTCGCGCTGGACACGTCGATCTTCCCAGCGAACGTCGGCTGGCGGCTGACCTTCGCCCTGGGCGCCGTCCTCGCCCTGGTGATCCTCCTGGTCCGCCGTCACGTCCCCGAAAGCCCGCGCTGGCTGCTGATCCACGGCCGGGAAGAGGAGGCCGAACGGATCGTGAACGGCGTCGAGCAGCAGGTCATGGCCGAGACGGACAAGCCGCTGCCCCGTGCCGAGGGCCAGATGACCATCCACCAGCGCAGGCGCACCACCTTCACCGAGATCGCCCGGACGGTCTTCGCCCAGTACCGCCGGCGCTCGACCCTCAGCTTCGCCCTCTTCGTCGGCCAAGCGTTCCTCTACAACGCCATCACCTTCGGCTACGGCGCGATCCTCATCCAGTTCTTCGACGTCCCGTCCGGCCACACCGGCTACTACTTCGCCGTCATCGCGGCCGGCAACTTCCTGGGCCCGCTGCTGCTCGGCAAACTGTTCGACACGGTCGGCCGCCGCATCATGATCTCCGGGACGTACCTGCTCTCCGGCGTGCTGCTGTTCGGTACGGCCTGGCTGTTCGACCAGGGCTCGCTGAACGCGAGCACGATGACGGCCTGCTGGTGCGTGGTGCTGTTCTTCGCCTCGACCGGCGCCTCCAGCGCCTACCTCACGGTCTCCGAAATCTTCCCGATGGAGACCCGGGCCATGGCCATCGCCTTCTTCTACGCCATCGGCACCGCCACCGGCGGCATCAGCGGCCCCCTGATCTTCGCCGATCTCACGAACACGGGCGTGGTCGGCGACACGGTCCTCGCCTTCCAGATCGGCGCCGGCCTGATGTGCGCGGCCGGCATCGTGGCCGCCTTCCTCGCGGTGAACGCGGAACGCCGCTCCCTGGAGGACATCGCCACCCCGCTCTCCGTCACGAAGTCGGAGGGGGAGGCCTCGGGAGCATGACAGGGTCAGAACCGGGACCGGCCCGGAAGGTAGGAGCCTGGGTCGAGTGGGATCCGCCGCACTCGATGCCTGCTACTTGCCCAGGTGTGGCATCCCGTCCGCGCACTCTTCCCCGGAGAGAACACCCTTGACCAGGATCTGGGTCCGGTATGACGATCGGCAAACCGCGTTATGCCTTGCATCGACGACCGGCTCACCTTCCCCGAAACCGCCTGCGTCGCACCGTCCGCCGCGGCACCGAGCGGGCGGCCACGGCCATCTCGATCGCGTCGGTGGCCAGCGCGGTGTGCATGTGGCCGGCGATCGGCCGGCCCACGACCTTCCTCGAGCAGAGGTCGATCACCGTGGCGAGGGAGAGCCAGCACGGGCCGACAACTATGGAGGTGATGGCGCCGCACTACCCGGTGTTCGAGGCGTCCGCGGTGAAGCCGCGCATCACCGGGTCCGGCGCGGTCCTGTCCGCCATCGTCGTCCGCTTCTTCGTCCGCAGGTGCCGACCGACGATGTGGTTGATCCACACATCAACCGGGTGACGCGCTTGCGGTTGGTTGGCCCTGCGCCATCCCGCCCACAGCTTGGCATGGACGCGCGGGACACCGTGGACGCCATGGCGCTCGGTGTGAAGGGCGCGGATCTCGCTCGCGGTCCGCTTCTCCTCGGCCCGGCGCTCGACGCGGGCCTGCTTGGTGGCCAAGCACCGGTAGTGGCCGGCCCGGGACTCCCCGAGCACCTGGCAGATCCGTTGACGCCGAAGTCGGTGCGGCTGTCGGAGATGTGGGCCCAGCGGCGAGGGCTCACTTCACCTCCCAGGGGAAGCTCCACGCGCATGCACTGGACATGCCGAGGCTGGCCGATCTCGTTCCGAACTGGCTGCCTGTCCCGGAACTCCGGGTGAGAATCACGGACTCACGGCCCTCCCACCAGGGATCGGACGACTGCACCGGCTGATGACCCTGGACCTGGGCCACAACGCGCTCACGTCGATTCCCGACGCGCTGGGCAGGCTGACGGAGCTCAGCGACTGCCTCCACTTGCACGATGATCAGCTGTCACGAATCCCGGACGCCGTGGGAAATCCGACCGGACTGTGCTACCTCAACATCAGCGAGAACATCCTCACGGCCCTCCCCGAAGCCATGGGGAGAATGACCAGCCTCATCGAGTTCAGGGCACAGCACAACCAGTTGACCACGTTGCCCGATTCGATCGGCCGGCGGCGCAACCTGCGTGAGCTCTGGCTCCGAGGTAACACGATCGAGGGTTTGCCGCCGTCGACCGCTGAACTGCACGAACTTCGTCACCTGGATCTGCGTGAGAACTCCGTGGCGGAACTGCCGCCGTCACTGGCCGGCCTGCCGCGGCTGCGTCAGATCGACCTGCAGAGCAACCACCTCAGCTGGTTGCCGGGCCGGCTCACCCTGCTTCCATCGCTGGAGAAGCTGGATTTGCGATGGAACGACATCGATCCCTCCCTGCCGCTGCTGACCGAACTCGAGCCACCGAAATGCGTCATATTGGCATGGGCAAGACGACACACGATCTGTCACAGCAGTGCTGTCATTCCTCGTGAACATCCACGAGCAAACCGGTGCGCGGGCATGCCGATGCGGCGGCCCGGGGATCGGGCCGCCGTACCGGTGCCCGCGCGCGTCAGTTGCGGTTGATGACGAATTGTGAACCGGGTTCGATGCAGACGTCGCTTTCCGCCGAGTCGGTGATGTGCACGTCCGTCAGCGTCACGCTGCCCCGTGCCCCGCTCATCGCGAGGATGCCGCAGCCGTTGACCGACTTGTCGATGCGGACGTTGGTGATCTTCACGTCCGGTATCGCGCCGCCGCCGGTCTTGAACTGAATGCCGTCGTAGGTGGAGTCATGGATGTCGGTGTCACGGATGGTGACGCCGGGGATGCTCGGTCCCTGCGCGAAAAGCGTGATGGCGCCGAACTCCTGGTCCTCGTTCCAGAACGCTCCGCCGGTGCGGTACAGACCGTTGCCCGCGATCAGGGTCTGCCCGGAGAAGGGCAGCGGGTCGTGGTCGGTGGCCAGCATGATCCCCGGGTAGTTCATCGTGTCGGAGACCAGGTTGTTCTCAATGGTGTTGCCGTAACCGCCGTAGACGGCGATGCCGTTGGCGCGCCAGGGCAGTTGGACGGTGTTGTTGCGGAAGTGGTTGTCGTGGCCGATGTCGACCGAGGTGTCCTTCACATACTTGCTGGCCCACACCGCGAGGGCGTCGTCGCCGGTGTTACGGAAGGAGGAGTTGTAGACGGTGGAGTTGTGGGTGCCGTTGGCGAAGTTGACTCCGTCGGCGTAGGTGTTGCGGATGCGGACGCCGGTGAACTCGACGCCGTCCCCGGGACCCCACAGCTCGGGGATGTTGGAGTAGTCGCGACCGACCCAGGCACCTACGTTGGCGTGCTCGATCCACACGTTGGTGATCTTCGTGCCCTTGCCGAAACGGCCGTTGAGCGCGACCCCGCCCTCGGCTCCGCCGTCGCCGCCCCGGATGGTGCCGGAGCCGAAGACGGCGATGTCCGAGATCTTGGTGTTGTGGTCGATGTCGAAGCCGAAGTTCCCCTCGTGCGGGTGGTTGATGCCGCCCGCCTGGTGCGGCGGGGTCAGCGAGTACAGCTGGGAGTGCCACATGCCGGCGCCGCGCACGGTGACGTCACGGATGCCGACCTGGTTGTGCTGGCCCCGGTTCTGGGGGTCGTCGGTGAGGATCTTCTTCTCCTGCCGCCACTGGCCGGGCGGGATCCACACACAGTCGATCTCGCCCTTCTGGTCGGCTGTGACCGCCCGCTGGAGGGCGTCCGCGTCATCGATGCCGTCGTTGGGCACGGCCCCGTACTCGGTGATCGACGTGCAGGAAGCGGGCTTGGGGGCCGCCGGGGCGACCTGCTCCAGGTCGATCAGGTCGACGATGTAGAAGGCCGCCGAGTCGCTCGCGTCGCGCTGAAGACGGAACTTCGTGCCCGCCGGGTAGGTCTCGGTCAGCAGCGCGTGGGACTCGTCGAACAACCGGCGCGCGTCACCGCCGGGAGTGTTGGTCAGACCCTCCGGGTCGTCGGTGCTGCCATAGAGCCAGCTGTGCTTGGACGAGAGCGTCAGCTTCCGGACGAACTTTCCGTCCGCGTAGAGGCTGAGCGTGGCCTCGCGTCCGCCGCCCGCGGCGGAGTCCGGGATCGAGTTGCGCACGACCACGGAGTTCGCGGCGTGGGTGGAGGTGAACTCCACATGGTCTCCGGTGTCGTCGAGCCGCACCGACTTGCGCCCCGAGGATTCGGTGGCGAAGTTGGTGTGCCCGAAAGTACGCTGCTTGTCCGCGTTGAGGAGGGTACCGTCGTAGCGGGCGTCTTCGGCCTCGTATTCGGTGTACGGCACAGCGGCGCCGCGTCCGACGACGAGGGAGCGGGCGAAGACGTTGTTGTTCTCGTCGGTCTCGTCGACCTTCGCGGTGGCGTCAGCGGTCGCGGTGAGGGTGGCACCACCGTTCGTGGCCTTCCAGGTGCCTTCGATGGCGACGGTGGCCGTGTCACCGGCGGCGATGGTTCCCGTTGTGCCCTGAAGGGTGGTCCCGCCGACGGTGAGGCGGGTGATGGTGCCGGCGGGGACGGCGGTGGTACCGCGGTTGTTGACCGTCACGGTGAACGAAACGGAGGAACCGACCGCAGGTGAGGCCGGGTTGCTGATGATGCCGGTGACCCGCAGGTCCGGGCCCGGGCTCTGGGAGACGGTCAGCTTCTTGTCCGCGGTCCGGCTGTTGTTGCTGTTGTCCAGCTCGGCGACGGTGTCCATCGGGTCGACGGCGGCGGAAACGGTGTAGGAGCCGGTCGGGCGCCTGCCGACGGGGAGGGAGACGGTGGCGGACGATCCGGCCGACAGGGAGGCGACCGGAGCAGAGCCTGCGACGGCACCCTCGACACTGACGTTCACCGTCGTCGCGGGGGCGGTGGCGGTTCCGGCGTTGCGCACGGTGGCGTCGACCGTCACCTCGTCCCTTTCGGACGGGGAAGCTGGAGACCATGTCAGGTCGGTGACGACGAAGTCCGGATGCGGCGCCGCCTTGCCGATCACTTGAAGTTCAGCGACCTGGGCACCGGGAGCGCCGGTGTTGGAGTGGAAGGCCAGTCTGGCGTCCGCGACACGGCCCTTCACCGGGATGACAACGGAGTTCTGACCCGACGACGGGCTGAAGGAGTAGTCGGCCCGGGCCTTCAGCGTGGTGAAAGCGGAAGCCCCCTGAGCGCGCCCGAGGACCTCCAGGGACTGCTTGCGTGCTGCCCATACCTGATCCGGGTTCAGCTTGACGACCACGGCTTCGACGTCCGCGTCGGCACCGAGCTTCACGGTCAGGTCCGACGGGAATCCCGCTGACTCCCAGTAGGTGTTGAGATTGTCGTCGTTGGCATTCGTCGCCACATAGCTCTGCGTCGTGGACGTTGCCTCGATCGGCTTGTTCCGCGCCAGGTTGGTGCCCTCGAGGGGCGGGTCTACGGGATCTTCACCGCCTTCTCCGTAGATCTCCAGTTCGGACAGCTGTGCGGCGTTCCAGCCCGAGTTGGAGGCTACCTGCACCCGGACGAATCGAACGGTGGCAGAAGGCAGGTCGATGTTCACGGTGTTCGCCTCGGAGGGGGCGAACACGCGGGCCTGCGCGCCGACGAGGGTGTTGAAGGAGCTGCCGTCGGAACTGCCGAGGAGGGACAGGGACTGGGAGCGCCCTTCCCAACCGGTGGGCAGTTTCAGCGCTACGCGGTCCAGGGGGACTTGCGAGCCCAGATCGACCTGCACCCACTGCGGGAAGGAGCCTGCCGGGCCCTCCCAGTACGAAGCCTGGCTTCCGTCGGTGACGTTCGTCGCCGGGTAGTTGCCGTGGACTCCGCCGGCCGTTGCCGGTCTGCCAAGTGCGAGGTTGGGATCGTCGTCCGCAGCATGTGCGGGGGCGGGAAGCAGTCCGATGGTGGCCAGGCCCGCTGCCAGCAGACCGACCCCCCATCGCCTGCTGATGTGTGTACCTCTCATGGTGGCCTTTCCGCGATGTGGGCGCTGCACGTGACCCGCCTTTGGCCTCTCCTTCGGCCGGGGCCGGCAGTCCTGAGGGGCCCGGTGAGGAAGGCAGCGGAATCACACGCCGGGAGCCCAACATGACTCCGACAAGGAACAACGGCATCAAGCCAATTTCTTAAGCAACGCTGTGACTTGCTTGCATCGCTGAGGTGAGAGGTTTCTACTGCATGAAGCATCTGTCAATGGTTCAGTCGAGAACTTGACAGACGACATCGCCCGGAAACCCCGACGGCACCGGTATCNNGATACCGGTGCCGTCGGGGTGGGGAGCAGGAGTGGGAGGTCAGCCGGCGGGTGTGATCAGGTGCGAGCGCTCAGCGCGCCGAGGGCGGCGCCGTGGAGCCGCGGACGACGAGTTCGGGCTCGAACAACAGCTCACCGAGAGGGGAATGGGAGCCCTCGATCTGAGCGCGCAGGAGGTCGACCGCCGCGCGACC
This sequence comes from Streptomyces prasinopilosus, assembly GCF_001419695.1. Taxonomy (GTDB): domain Bacteria; phylum Actinomycetota; class Actinomycetes; order Streptomycetales; family Streptomycetaceae; genus Streptomyces; species Streptomyces prasinopilosus. Next base: position 1,585 of record NZ_LIRG01000007.1, on the reverse strand, counting down.
CATCGCTTCGATGGGCTGGCGCACGGTCGACAGGGGCGGCTCCGTGCAGGTCATGAAGGCCGAGTCGTCGAAGCCCACGACCGACACGTCCGCCGGAACGGAGAGTCCGCGCCGGCGGGCAGCCCTGATGGCACCGAGAGCAAGAGGATCGCTGCCGCAGACGATGCCGGTGACGCCCTGCTCCAGGAGCCGCGCGGTCGCGGCCTGACCGCCTTCCAGCGAAAAAATGGACCGCTGCACGAACTCGTCCGGCAAGCTCATTCCGGCAGACCGGGCCGTGGTCCGGGCGGCCTCGAGCTTGCGGCGAGAGGGGATGTGGTCGGCAGGACCGATGACCAGGCCGATGCGTTCGTGTCCGAGCGACGCCAGGTGGCGCCACGCCTGCTCGATGGCGACCGCGTCGTCACACGCGACACACGGAAAGTCGAGGCCCTCGATCGGAGCATTGACGAGGACGACCGGCACCTTGCGCTCCGCCAGCAGGCGGTAGTGCTCGTGGGGGGCGTCGGCCTGGGCGAAGAGGCCACCGGCGAAGATCACCCCGGAGACCTGCTGCTGGAGCAGCAGGTCCACGTAATCCGCCTCGGCCACGCCTCCCTTGGTCTGCGTGCACAGCACGGGCGTGAGCCCCTGCTGCGCGAGCGCGCCCCCGATGACCTCGGCGAAAGCAGGGAAGATCGGGTTCTGCAGTTCCGGCAGGACCAGGCCGACCAGCCGGGCGCGCTCTCCCCGCAGCTGCGTCGGACGCTCGTATCCGAGCACGTCCAGGGCGGTGAGAACGGACTGTCGCGTCGCGTCGGAGACACCGGGCTTGCCATTGAGGACACGGCTCACCGTGGCCTCGCTGACCCCCACCTTCTTCGCCACCTGGGCCAGTCGTCGCGTCATGCATGCAAGAGTAACGCAAAATCCGCAAGCTGTTGCAGCTTCTCTCTCTGTTCCTGTCTTCTTTCCGGTCACTGGTCGAACCGGACCTGGCCCAGACGCATCGTTCTCCGTACGCAAGCGGGCGCAAGCCACTCGGCCAACCACTTCAGGGGCACCGGTTCACACCGCTCGTAGTCGCTTGTCCGGGACGAGGAGCGTCCTGAGCGTGCGCATCGCGAGGGACATCGGGGCTCGCTCCTGTCTCGGGTGGGGAAGGCCGTGCGGGAGGGGGAGGCACGTGTGTGGGTCGGGAGGCCGCTCGGACATGCGTCGCCTTGTCCGCGTCGCCTGGCGCGGACAAGGGTGAGAGGCAGCGGGCGAATCAGGCACGCAGCCACACGGTCGTGTCCTTCGGCAGCGTTCCGTCGGCGTGCAGCGGGCCGCTGGCGAGGAGCAGCCGCTCGTGCGGCGGTAGGGTGGCAGGTGTTTCGGAGAGGTTGACGACACAGACCAAGTCATGGTCCCGGCGGAAGGCGAGGACATCCTCCCCGGTGGCCAGCCATGTCATGGGACCGTCGCCGAAGCCAGGCTCGGTACGGCGCAGGCGCAGGGCCTGACGGTAGAGAGTGAGCATCGAACCCGGGTCACCGCTTTGCCGGTCGACCGCATAGAAGGCCCAGTCCGCGGGTTGTGGCAGCCAGGGCTCGTTCCGCGTCCC
>NZ_LIRG01000699.1 GCF_001419695.1 Streptomyces prasinopilosus | reverse complement strand
CCTGTAGCCGGAGACGAAGTTGCCGCCGGGGTAGCGGACGGCGGTGACGCCGAGTTCCCTGACGAGGTCCAGGACGTCCTGGCGGAGGCCGTCCGCGTCCGCGGTGGGGTGGCCGGGTTCGAAGATGCCGGTGTACACGCAGCGGCCGAGGTGCTCCACGAACGAGCCGAAGAGGCGGGGGTTCACCTCACCTACGGTGAAGGCGGGGTCCAGGGTGAAACGGGCGGTTCGCAACATGGTCCTTCCGGGGGTCCTGGGGACGGGGGTTCGGGGGGTCACTGGTCCGCCGGACCGGTGTGGGCGACGCCCGCCACGATCCGGCGCCGGAAGAGGACGAAGACGACGATCAGCGGCAGGCCCGCCAGGAGGCCGCCGGCCATCGGCCGGGCCCACTGGATGCCGTGGGAGTTCATGCCGGTGGCGAGCGCGTCGGCCCCCGTGCCGGGTGCCGCGAAGCCCGGGCTCCCGGCGACCGTCANNGTGCGTGCCCGTACGGGCCGCACCCTCTCAAGTCGTTCGGCATATCGGATGACGCCCGTAACTTCGAACGGACCGTAAGGGCCCGGCGGGGACACGTCAATGGTGCGGACAAGAACGCGGGCCCGGATCCGGTGCGCCCGCCCGCGGGGGCGGGTGCCACCGGCCCGCATGACGCGGACACGGACGACGCCTGGGCCCGGACGACCCGGGGATCACCGAGGACGGCGGCTTCTCGCATCGCCCCGCCAAGGAGCGCCGCACGCCCCTAAGGTGAGGGAGGCTCGTACAATTCAGCGATTCACGCGGCACAGGGGTTGACGCGTGTTGAGCACCGGTGCCGGCGGCGCCGAGAGGGTGAAGTGACGCCGCCGGCCGCGTCGCAGCGCGCATCGTCCGCTGTCGGCCAGTCCGATGTCACCAGCCACCCGGGGAGAGAAGTGAGCACCAAGGGCGCCATGCGGAAGCTCCGCGACGATCTGGTGGGGGCTCTCGACGGTCTGGCCAGGCCGTCGACCCCCGCGGAGTTGTTCGACGCCCTGTGCGCCCGGCTCGCGGGGCGCCGCGGCAGACCGGTGGAGTACCGCCTGGTGACGTTCCCGCCGGGCACCGCCAGCGGACTGTACCTGGACATGGCGGACCGGGACCTGATCTGCGTGCAGGAGGACACCAGCCCCTGGCACCAGGTGGTGATCTTCGGGCACGAGGCCTGGCACATGGTCGCCGGTCACGCCGGCCGGCACGAGGCCGGCCCCGCGGTCGCCGCGCGCCTGCTGGCGGACGAGGCCGATCTGGCGGCCGCTCTCCAGGTGGCGGCGCGCACCGACTTCGGCCGGGACGAGGAGTCCGACGCAGAGCTGTTCGGTCTGACCCTCGCGGGCCGCCTGCGCAACTGGCTGGAGGGCACCGACGCGGTGGCGCCGCACAGCGAGCTGGCGCGGCGCATCCAGGCATCGCTCGGGCACCGCCGGAGCTGATGCGTGCGGAACTCCGACTACTACCTCCCCGCCGTCGCCCTCGGTGTCGCCTTCCTCGCCAAACTCCCCGCCCTGCGGCGGGGATGGCGCGACCCGCTGGTCCGTTCCGCCCACTTCCTGCTCTTCACCGCGGGCGTCTGCTTCTTCTTCGCCGCCCCGCCCACCATCAGCACGGTCAACGACCTCACGGGCATCCCGAACTTCTCGGGCCCGCTGGTCTACTGCATCATGTGCGCCTTCAGCTGCGCCTGCCTGGTCCTGATCGTCAACTGGCGCGGCGGGCCGCCGGAGACGGTCCGGCGCCACTCCCGGAGGTGGATCGCCTGCTACACGGCGGCCGTCGTCTCCCTGCCCGTGCTCTTCGCGCTGGGGGACGCCCCCGTCGAGCGGCTCCGCGACCTGGACACCCACTACGCGACCACGCCCTTCATCCGCGAGATGATCGTCACCTACCTCGTCGCCCACATCACCTCCGCCGTCGTCACGACGGCGCTGTGCCTGCGCTGGGCGCGGGAGGTGCGGCAGTGGCTGCGCGCGGGCCTGGTCGTCCTCGTCGTCGGGTTCGTCCTCAACCTGGCTTTCGGCATCGCCAAGCTCTCCGCGGTCGTCGCCCGGTGGAGCGGCCGTGACTGGGACGCCCTCAGCACGACGGTGGCGCCGCCGATCGTCGCGGCGGGCGGCCTGATCGTCACCTTCGGGTTCCTGCTGCCGCTGCTGGGCCCGCGGATCAGCGGCCTGGTCCGGTGCTGGATCAACTACGCGCGCCTGGGAACGCTGTGGAGGCTCCTGCGCGTACCGGGGAGGCGCAGCGCGCTTCCCCGCATCCCGTGGTGGTCGGACCCCGACATGCGCCTGAGCGTGCGGGAGACCGTCATCCACGACGAACTGCTCGCTCTCCGGCCGTACTTCGACGACCTCGTCCGGCGACGCGCCCACGCCGGGGCGCTCGGGAGCCGCCTGCCGGAAGAAGAGGCGGACGTCGTGGGGGTGGCCGCCATGGTGGTCGCCGCGGTGGAGGCGCGAGCCGGAGGTCCGCCGCGGGAGCCGGAGGAGTCCGCCGCGGCCGGAGCCTTCGCCCTGGCCTCGGTCCTCGGCCCAGAACGTGAGCGGCTCGTGCGCCTGTCGCGGGCCGTGGAGTCCCCCCTAGTCGCCGCTGCGCGCCGTCCCGCGGCCCTTCCAGAGAGCAGTTCACCATGACACCACCTGTCCGGACCGCCCGCAGTGCCGCGCCCCGCCGCGCCGTGGTCGTCGGCGGCGGAATGGCCGGCATGCTCGCCGCCGCCGCCCTGGCCGGCGCCGCGGACGAGGTCACCGTCGTCGAACGCGACGTCCTGCCCGCCGGGCCCGAGCCGCGCAGGTCGCTCCCCCAGGCCCGCCACGTGCACGTGCTGTGGTCCGGGGGCGCCCGGGCGTTCGAGCGGATCCTTCCCGGCATCACGGACCGCTGGCTGGCGGCCGGAGCCCGGCGCATCCCCCTGCCGACCGGTCTGGTGTCGATGACCGCGCAGGGCTGGCTCAGACGCTGGCCGGAGATGCAGTACATGATCGCGTGCACCCGCGACCTGCTGGACTGGGTGGTGCGCGAGCGGGTCCTGGGGATGCCGGCGGTGACCCTGCTGCAGGGACACGAGATGCGGGCCCTGGAGGGGACGGCCGCCCGCGTGACCGGCGTGCGCGTGCGGACGCCGGAGGGGCGGGAGCTGACCCTCGACGCCGACCTCGTGGTGGACGCCAGCGGCCGCGGGTCACGCGCCACGGAGTGGCTGCGGGCCCTGGGCACGGACGGCATCGAGGAGGCCGAGGTCGATTCCGGACTGGTGTACGCCAGCCGCCTCTACCGGGCGCCCGCGGGCAGCGGCGACTTCCCCATCGTCAACGTCCAGTCCGATCCCGGCGAGCCGGTGCCGGGCCGGACGGCGACGATCGTCCCCGTCGAGCGGGAGCGCTGGCTGGTGACCCTCTCGGGGACGAGGGGCGGCGAACCGTCCCGCGAGCCCGACCGGTTCGAGTCCTTCGCCCGCTCGATCCGGCACCCCGTCGTGGGCGAGCTGATCTCCTCGACCACCCCGCTCACGGAGGAGGTCGCCGTCTCCCGCAGCACGGTCAACCGGCGCCGCTACTTCGAGCGGGCGGCCACCTGGCCGGACGGGTTCGTCGTGGTCGGCGACTCGGTGGCCACGTACAACCCGCTCTACGGCCAGGGGATGACGGTGGCCGCGCAGGGCCTCGTCGAGCTCGGCGCCGCGGTGGCCCGGAGCGGGCTCCGCGCCCCCGGACTCGCACGCGAGGTCCAGCGCGCCATCGCCCGCCCCGCGGGCACCGCCTGGGAACTGGCCACCTCCCAGGACATCCTCTACCCCGGTGCGGTGGGACGGCCGTCGCGGCCCGGACCAGCCGGTTGACGTAGCGGTTCATGAGCGCGGTCCCGGGCAGGGAACTGCTGACGGCGCCTCCGCTGACCTCGGAGGAACGCAGGCCGGTGGCCGGCGGCCGGCGGGTCAC
>NZ_LIRG01000698.1 GCF_001419695.1 Streptomyces prasinopilosus | reverse complement strand
GCTGGTCCGCGCCGCGACGGGCCGCGCGCAGATCACCCGCGCCTTCCTCGACGTCATCACGATGTCCGAGCCCCCCACCTCGTGGGCGCACCCGGACGTCGTGGTGGGGGCCCTGCGCGGCCCGGGCAGGGAACTGCTGACGGCGCCTCCGCTGACCGCGGAGGAACGCAGGACGGTGGCCGGCGGCCGGCGGGTCACGGCCGAGTGACCGCCCCCGCCCGGCGCCGGGGCGCCGGGACGCGGCGGCACCCGTGGGACACGGCCGCGGCCGGGCCCCGGTGCCCGGCCGCGGCGCACCGGCGGCGTCCGGGGCCGGCCCCCGGGGCCGTCAGCCCGCGAAGGCGGGCTGGGCGGCGCCCCCGCCCGCGTCCGGGACGACCAGGAGCGAGCCGGCCAGGGGCGGCGCGGGGTCCAGGCCCACCCGGGCCGTGGTGATGTACAGGTCGCTCAGGCCGGGGCCGCCGAAGGCGCAGGCGGTGACGCGCGGGACCGGGAGCGCGATCACCCGGTCCAGGGCGCCGGACGGGGTGTAGCGGCGCACCGCCGCGCCGTCCCACAGCGCCACCCACACGCAGCCCTCGGCGTCGACGGTGAGACCGTCGGGGAAGCCGGCGCCGTCCTCCACCTCGGCCAGCGGGCGGCGGCCGGTGACCGCGCCGGTGTCCGGGTCGTGGTCGAAGACGTCGATGCGGCGGGTGGGGGTGTCGATGTAGTACATCAGGCGCCCGTCGGGGCTCCAGCCGGTGCCGTTGCTCACCGTCACGTCGTCGAGGACGGTTGCGGCGGTGCCGTCGCCGATGACGCGCGCGAGCGTGCCGCCGCCGGCGGCCTCGTCGTAGCGCATGGTGCCCGCCCACAGGGCGCCGTCGGGGGCGACGGCCGCGTCGTTGCCGCGGCGGCCGGGGACGGGCTCGTGGCGCAGCCAGCGGAAGGTGTCGTCGGGGTCGAGGAGGCCGATGCCGTCCCGCAGGTTGAGGACCAGCCCGCCGCCCGCGCGGGGCTTGACGGCGCCCACGTGCTGTCCGGTCCGGCGCAGGGTGCGCCGGCCGGTGGCCGGGTCGTAGCCGTGGATCCGGGAGTTCAGGATGTCGATCCACAGGAGGCGGCCGGTCGCGGGGTCCCAGGTGGGGCCCTCGCCGAGGGCGGACTCCGCCCGGACCGCCACCTCCCAGGAGGCGCTGTCACGGATCGTCGTCATGACGCCCCCCGGTGGCCGAGGCGCTCGGACAGGTCGTCGGCGCCCTTGACGGCGAGCTGTTCCAGCTCGGCGAGGCGGTCGTCGCTCCAGCGGATCATCGGTACGGAGATGGACAGCGCGGCGACCACCTGTCCGGTGCGGTCGCGGACCGGGGCGGCCACGCAGCTGACGTCCGGGTTGGACTCCCGGTTCTCCACGGCGACGCCCCGCTCCCGGATCCCGGCGAGGGCCTCGCGCAGGGCGGCCGGGTCGGTGATGCTGTTGGGGGTCATCGCGGCCAGCCCGGCGTCGTCGGGCAGGCGCGCGGCGAGTTCCCCCTCGGGGAGGGAGGCCAGCAGCATCTTGCCCACGGAGGTGCAGTGCGCGGGCAGCCGGCGGCCGGCCGCCGACACCATCCGTACCGCGTGGGTGGAGTCCACCTTGGCGATGTAGATGACGTCGGTGTCCTCCAGGATCGCCACGTGCACCGTCTCGTCGCAGGTCTCGGCGACGGACCGGGCCACCTGCTGGCCCTCGGCGGCGAGGTCGAGGTGCTCGGCGTAGCGGGCGCCGAGCTGGTACGGGCGCACGCCGAGCCGGTAGCGGCCGGGCTGGCCGGTCACCGGGACGATGTACTTCCGGGCGGCGAGCGTGGTCACCAGTTCGTGCACGGTGGTGCGCGGCAGCTGGAGCCTGCGCACGATGTCGGGCGCGGAGAGCGTCCCGTCCCCGTCGAGGAAGAGCTCGAGGATGTCGAGAGCCCGGGTCACGGCTGGTACGAGACGTCCCACGACCGGCCCCTCCCTGTCTGTCTCAGCCCGTTCGATATACCAACAGGCGATCGGAATGACGAACACACAGGCTAGCCATCCGCACCCACCCGGGCAATGGCCCGCCGGGCGGTCACCGCGGACCCGGGGGCGCCGGCGTCCGGACCGGCCCGGCGGTCCGGGCGGCTCCGGAGGTCCGCCCGTCCCACCGGCCCGGTCGTCCTGCCGGTCCGGTCCCGGGCGTCCGGTGCGTCCGCCGGTCAGCGCCGGTTGGGGGAGCCTCCCAGTTCGCCGCGGAGGCGCTGCGCCCGCAGGACCAGTTCCAGTTCGAAGCGGCGGTCCGGGTCGTCGATCTCGTCGCCCCACAGTTCGCGGATCTGCCGCAGTCGGTAGCGGACGGTCTGCGGGTGCACGCCGAGCCGCGCCGCCACCTCGGGCGCGCCGCCCCGGGTCTCCAGCCACGCCAGCAGCGTCTCCGCGAGGCGCCGTCCGTTCGTGGGGGCGCAGTGGGCCAGCGGGGCGAGGCACTTGAGGGCGAGGTCGTCGATGAGCTCCTCGGGCTGGAGCAGGACCAGCGCCTCGGTGTGCTGGGTGCAGTGCAGCACCTCGCCGTCGGGCAGCAGCCCGCGTTCCATCAGGCGCAGGGCGGCCTCGGCCCAGCGCAGCGACTTCGCCGCGTCGGCCGGCGGCACCGGCGGCCCGATCGCGCCGGACCAGCCGGTGAGCGCGCGCTGCAGCAGTTCGGGGCGGCCCGCGGCGTCCGGCTCGGGGACGATCATCCGGGGCTGCTCGTACTCCATGTCGAGCAGCACCTCCTGGCCCACGGCGGGGGCGACGGCCTCCCGCGCGGGGCGCCGCAGCACGCCCACCGCGACCTTCCCGGGCAGCGGCCAGCCGACGCGGGCGGCCCGCTCGGCGATCGCTTCGGACGGGTCGCCCCGGTGGTGCTCGGTGAGCAGGAGTTCCATCAGCCGGCGCTGCAGCCGCAGCCGCTCCCCCGCTTGCCGGGCGGCGGCCTCGGCGTAGCCGCGGACGGACTGGTCGACCAGTCCGTCCAGGTACGCGTAGCCCGCGTCGGCGAGTTCGTACATCGCGGGCGGCGGGATGTCGACGCGCTGGCCGATCTCGGCGAGCCGCCGCCAGGCCATGCGGACGCCGAGCCGGTAGATCGCCTGGAGCGAGTCCAGGGACCGCCCGTGCAGGCCCTCACCGCGTCCGAAGTCGTGGAACAGGCCGGGCGGCGCCGTGGGGCGGCCCGCCGAGTAGTCGGCGTGCTCCAGGTGCTGCACGAACACCTCGATGGCCCGGCGGATGCCGACGAGGGCCATCGGTTCGCCGGAGTCGTCGAGCACGACGGGGAGGTCGGGGTACTCGCGCTGGATCTCGCTCATGATCTCTTCGGCGAGTCCGGGCGCCTCGGCCATGGCCGTCTCGGCGAACCGGTGCACCTGGGGGCGTGGTACGTCGTGCCAGGCGGACCGGGCCGTGACGGTTCTGGAGGCCGTCACCGGTCAGCTCCCCTGCCCCGCGTGCTCGTAGGTGATCAACGGCGTGTTCGGCTGGTCGGGGGTGGCGCCGAGCAGCGCGACCACGCCGAGGGCGGCGCCCACGGCGAGGGCCGAGGCGAGTACGACCGTCAGCGCGGCGGCGAGCAGTCTGGACATTTCAGGGTCAGCCTCTCTGTTCGGAGGATTTCCCCACCCCCCGAAAGCACGTTCCACCACCCCTGTCCGTCGCCCCCCAGTGTCGAGTGTGCATTGACAGTCCGTCAAGGGGCGTTTACGGTTCCCGGCCCAGAGGGAGTTCGGTCCCGGCCCGCAGGGGGTGCCGGATGGCTCCGCCCCTCGGCACGCGCGTTTTTCCTCTACGGATCCGGCCCGTCCGCGCCGATCCGTCCCAAATCCCTGGAGTACCCGGATGCGCCGTACAGCCTCCCCCCTTTCCCTGATCATGCTCGGTTTCGGAACATTTCTGCTGGTGCTGGCGCCCCTGCTGGTCTGGTACGTGCATCCGCGGGCCGCGGTGAACCCGATCGACATCGACACCACCGCCGTCTACAACGGCCGGGGCAGCGTGTTCGACCTCGACCGGGTCGAGACCGTGTCGGACCAGGCGATCACCGTCACCCAGCGGGTGCGCGGGAACGTCGAGGCCAGCGTGGACAGCGGGAACGCCGTGTGGGACGTGATCACCACGGTGGACACCGAGAAGTCGCTGCCGGCCGCCGATCCGCACGACGCGCTGGACTTCTCCCCGCACCGCTGGGTGCTGGACCGCGAGACGACGAAGCCGGTCCACTGCTGCGAGGAGACGCCCCGCATCGAGGGCGAGGCGTACCTCAAGTTCCCCTTCGACGTGCAGAAGCGCTCCTACCAGTGGTGGGACAACACCCTCGGCGACACGGTCGTGATGCGCTACCAGGGCACCGAGAAGGTCCAGGGGTACACGGGCTACCGGTTCACCGCCTCGGTGCCGGCGACGAAGACCGGCACCCGGCTGGTGCCGGGCAGCCTCGTGGACGAGCCGGACCGCCCGCAGGTGCTGGCCGAGGAGTGGTACTCCAACCACGGCCTCGAGCTGGTCGTGGACCAGGCCACCGGCCGGGTGATCTACGCGCAGACCGGTCCGAGGCGCACGCTGCGGGCGCCTCGGACCGGTCTGCG
>NZ_LIRG01000697.1 GCF_001419695.1 Streptomyces prasinopilosus | reverse complement strand
GCGCCGCCGTGCTGTTCCTCGTCCGCTCCAGCGGCGTGCGGCCGGGCGCGCCCTTGTGGGGCGTGCTCGGCGGCGCGGTGTCGGTGGCCCTCGCCGGCATCGTCATCGCCGCCGTGGCCGCCGACCGCGCGGCCCGGGCGGTGCACGACCGCGTCGAGGGCCTGCGCCGGAGCACGGCCCGCCGCGAGGCCGACCTGCGCGCCCTCGTGGACGTCCTGCGCCGTGGCGACGGCCCGCCGCCGCGCACCCGGCCGAGCGGGACGCCCAGGGACGCCGACGACTTCGACCGGCTCGCCGCCGACCTCTCCCGGGCCCACGACAGCGCCGTCACCGCCGTCCTCCAGGCCTCCCGGCTCTCCAGCCAGGCGAGCAGCGAGCAGAAGCTCGAGGTGTTCGTCAACCTGGCCCGGCGTCTGCAGTCCCTGGTGCACCGCGAGATCTCCCTCCTCGACGAGATGGAGAACGAGATCGAGGACCCCGACCTGCTCAAGGGCCTCTTCCACGTCGACCACCTCGCCACCCGCATCCGCCGCCACGCCGAGAACCTCGCCGTGCTCGGCGGGGCCGTCTCCCGGCGGCAGTGGAGCAACCCGGTCTCCATGACCGAGGTGCTGCGCTCGGCCATCGCCGAGGTCGAGCAGTACTCACGGGTCAAGCTGGTGCCGCCGATCGACGGAACCCTGCGCGGGCACGCCGTCGCCGACGTCATCCACCTGCTCGCCGAACTCGTCGAGAACGCCACGCTGTACTCCGCGCCGCACACCCAGGTGCTGCTGCGCGCCGGACTCGTCACCTCCGGGCTCGCCGTCGAGGTCGAGGACCGCGGGCTCGGCATGCCCGTGGACGAGCAGGAACGGATGAACGCCCTGCTCGCCGACCCGGACCAGGTCAACGTCGCCAGCCTCCTGGCCGACGGGCGCATCGGCCTGTACGTGGTCTCGCAGCTCGCGCGGCGGCACGGCATCCAGGTCCGGCTCCAGAGCAACATCTACGGCGGAGTGCAGGCCGTGCTCGTGGTGCCGCAGGCACTGCTCGGTGCCGAGCCGTGGTCCCCGGACACGGGCGAGGGACGGCCGGCCGAGAGCGCCCCCACCGGGTACGGGAACGGGCCCTGGCCGCAGGAGCCGCAGGCGGGCACCGGCCCGTACGCCGGCCCCGGCCCGCAGTCCCGGCCCGACGCGCGCACGGCAACCGGTGCGGGGACGGGCCCCGCGCGGCAGACCGGACACGGCCCGCTGCAGGAATCCGGGGACGGGGCGCCCCACCCCCCGGTGCCGGCCGCCGGCGTACCGGCGGCACGGCGCCATGACGAGACCGGCGCCCCGGCAGCCCCGACGGGCCCCGGCGGAGCGCCGCCCCTGCCGCTGCGCGGCGCCCGCGCGATGCGGCCCAATCCGGCCGAGGCCGTGCCCGGCGTCACCCCGGACGACCGGCGGACCCTCGAGGAGAGCGGGACCGGGACCGCGCCCCTCACCCCGCGCAGTCCCACCGTGCGCGGCACCACGGACAGACCCGGACTGCCCCGCCGCCGCGCCCAGGAACACTTGGTGCCCCAGCTCCGCGACGGTCCCACGCCGCGTCAGGAAACCGAGCACGTCGTCGGACACGACCCCCATCTGATGGCGGCCTTCCGACGGGGTGTCAGCCTCGCCGAAACCCGGCAGCACATGGACACGGGCCCCACGGGCGACGCCCCGGGCCGTGACGGCCCGACCCCCGGCGACTCGGGGCACGACGACACGGACCGCGTCGGGACAAGGGGTGCCGGCACGGCCCGTGGCGCCCCGGCCGACGAACACCGGGTGGGCGACCACCCGGTGTTCGTCGGCC
>NZ_LIRG01000696.1 GCF_001419695.1 Streptomyces prasinopilosus | reverse complement strand
GGAGGCCCGCGCCTGGCGCACCCACCGGGCGGATCCGCGCTGCTTCATGCTGCTGCGGGCCTACGTGCCGGGAGCGCTGCGGGTGGAGATCACCGATCCGGAGGACCCGACGCCGTACGCCTTCCTGTCGACGCGCGAGCCGGAGCGGCTGGCGCAGGCCCTGCGGGCGGCGAAGGCCGCCGCGTAGCACGGCGGGGAACGGAACACCCGGGCGAACGGTCGCCCGGGGTTCGGTCCGGGGGAGCCGGGCGAGGTCCGCCGGCCCGGTCGTTCCCGCCGTGCCGTGGCCGGGTCAGCGTCTTTCGGGACCGTCGCTCCCGTCCGGGCGGCCGCGGTCGTCCGGGGGGCCGTGGTCGCCGCCGAGTGCCTTGCGGAGGGCGCCGCCGGTGAGCTTGTCCATCTCCAGGGCGTCGTCCGGGGCGTCGAGGGCGGGGAGGTCGGGCAGCGCGTCCCAGGGCACCTGGGCCTTGCGGAGGTCGTCCTGGATGCGGGTGGCGAGTTTCCTGGTGTCCCGGCGGTTCATGACCGCGCCGACGGCGGCTCCCACCAGGAACGGCATCAGGTTCGGCAGGTTGCGCAGGGTGCGTTTCATGATCCGCTGGCGCAGTTCGCGCTTCATGCGGCTGTTCAGTGCCGCGCTCACGGTCGAGGGCTTGGTCGCCTCGATCCCGCGCTCCTGCGACCAGGAGTTCAGGTACACGGTGCTGCGCTGCCCGAGGTTGCCGGCCGGGCGCACGCCGTAGACCTCGTGGAGTTCGGCGATCAGTTTGAGCTCGATCGCCGCGACGCCGGTGATCTCGGCGGCCAGCTCCGTCGGCATCGCGGGGGGCACCGGCATCGCCGCCGCCGCGCCCACACCCGCTCCGACCGTCGCCGTGGCCCTGCAGGCCCCCGCCACGAGCTTCTCCGCGAGTTCCTCGGGGCCGAGCCCGGGGAACTGCCGGCGCAGCGTCTGCAGGTCCCGTACGGGCACCCGCGGGGCGAGTTCGATGATCCGGTCCGCGAGGTACGCCAGGCCCGCACGCGCGCGGGCGCCGCCCTTGCGGGCGCCTTCCCTGGCCTTGTCCCGGAACGCCGCGGCACGCCTGTGGGCCACCGGGGCGGTGGCGGTGACCTCCACGGATGCCGGGAGGTCACCCCGGTCCGCCGCGGGTCCGAGCGAGGCCGCCCCGGTATCGGCCGAGCCGGTATCGGTGGGGCCTCGCTCGTGGTCACGCGTGTCGCGCGGGGGGCCGTCCTGCGGCCCCGGGTCCGCTCCCCTCGAGAGGAAGCGGCGCTTCCGAGGAGGGGTCGAGCCAGTCACGGCCGACCCGCCCTCAGTCGCAGTCGCGACAGATCGGCTGGCCGTTCTTCTCCCGGGCCAGCTGGCTGCGGTGGTGCACCAGGAAGCAGCTCATGCAGGTGAACTCGTCCTGCTGCTTGGGCAGGACCCGGACGGCCAGCTCTTCGTTCGACAGGTCCGCGCCGGGCAGCTCGAGGCCTTCCGCGGCCTCGAACTCGTCGACGTCGACGGCCGAGGCCGACTTGTCGTTGCGGCGGGCCTTCAGCTCTTCGAGACTGTCCGAGTCGACGTCGTCGTCGGTCTTGCGTGGAGTGTCGTAATCGGTTGCCATGGTCGCTCTCCCCCTCTGGGTGTATGCGGTCTCTTCAGCGCACGTAACGCGCGAGAGGCCGGACTTGTGCCCGACCCGAGGCGGAGATTTTGCCTCACATCAAGGTCTGTTACTCAATCGACACCCAACCGAACCCCTCGCGAGTGGTCGGCTTGGATGGCGATGGGGACCGTACACGGTCCGAACGCGGCACTTCAAAGCCGCCTCACCGTGTACTTCCCGTAATCGAAGCCCTTGAAAACCGGGATGTACCCGGCCTTCCGGGGACTTCATGATCACGGAGTGTCGACGGGCCGACCGCCCCCTCTGTGATCGATCACACAAGGGAGGGCCGGAGGGTTTCTCCGGGGATTGCGCCGGAAGCGAACACCTCGCCGTGTCGGCGACATGATGTCAGACCGGCAGAGTGACCCGCATCACGAGTCCACCGCCCTCGCGCGGCTGGGCGTAGATGTGCCCGCCGTGCGCCCGCGCCACCGACCGGACGATGGACAGGCCCAGGCCGACCCCCTTGTCGCTGCCCGTCCGCTCGGTGCGCAGCCGCCGGAAGGGCTCGAACAGATTGTCGATCTCGTACGCCGGTACCACCGGGCCCGTGTTGGACACCACCAGGACCGCCTGTCCGTGCTCGACGTCGGTGGTGACCTCCACCCAGCCCTGCTCGGCCACGTTGTAGCGCACGGCGTTCTGGACCAGGTTCAGGGCGATCCGCTCCAGCAGGACGCCGTTGCCCCGGACGACCGCGGGCTTGCGCGCCCCGCGGATCTCCACGCCCTTGGCCTGCGCCTCGGCGTGCACCTGGTCGATGGCCTGGGAGGCCACCTCCGCCAGGTCCACGGACTTGCGCTCGACGATCTGGTTGTCGCTGCGGGCGAGCAGCAGTAGGCCCTCCACCAGCTGCTCACTGCGTTCGTTGGTGGCCAGCAGCGTCTTGCCCAGCTGCTGGAGCTCGACCGGTGCGTCCGGGTCGGAGAGGTGCACCTCGAGCAGCGTGCGGTTGATCGCCAGCGGGGTGCGCAGCTCGTGCGAGGCGTTGCCCACGAAGCGCTGCTGGGCGGTGAAGGCCCGCTGCAGCCGCTCCAGCATCTCGTCGAAGGTGTCGGCCAGCTCCTTGAGCTCGTCGTCCGGGCCGTCCAGCTCGATCCTGCGGGACAGGTCGGAGCCCGCCACCGCGCGCGCGGTGCGGGTGATCCGGCCCAGCGGCGACAGGACGCGGCCGGCCATGGCGTACCCGAAGGCGAAGGCGATGACCGCGAGGCCGAGCAGGGTCAGGAGCGAGCGGCTGAGCAGGTCGTCCAGGGCGTGCTGGCGCTGCTCGTTCACGCAGTCGTTCAGCGCGGCGTTCAGCTCGCCGGCGGGCAGCTGGGCGCTGCGCAGCCGGCAGACGTCGCTGGACACCTGCCCGGACACGATCTCGAAGGGCAGGTCGCTGCCCACGTTCAGCGCGTTCGCGGCGAGCAGGTAGATGATCGACAGCAGCAGGATCCCGGCGATCAGGAACATGCCGCCGTAGAGCAGGGTGAGCCGTATCCGGATGGTCGGGCGCAGCCAGGGGAAGGGCGGTACGGGCCTGCGGGGGTCCCAGGTGGGCTTCGGAGGTGCCGGCGGGGACGGCGGTGTGGGGATGGGGGCGGCCACGGGATCAGATCCGGTAGCCCGAGCCGGGCACGGTCACGATGACCGGCGGCTCGCCCAGTTTGCGGCGCAGGGTCATGACGGTCACCCGCACCACGTTGGTGAACGGGTCGGTGTTCTCGTCCCAGGCCTTCTCGAGGAGCTGTTCGGCCGAGACGACGGCGCCCTCGCTGCGCATGAGCACCTCCAGGACGGCGAACTCCTTGGGCGCGAGCTGGACCTCCCTGCCCTCGCGGAAGACCTCGCGGCGGTTGGGGTCGAGCTTGATCCCGGCACGCTCCAGGACCGGCGGCAGCGGCACGCTGGTGCGCCGCCCCAGGGCACGCACGCGCGCGATGAGCTCGCTGAACGCGAAGGGCTTGGGAAGGTAGTCGTCGGCGCCGATCTCCAGGCCCTCGACACGGTCGCTGACGTCACCGGAGGCCGTGAGCATCAGCACCCGCGTGGGCATGCCGAGCTCGACGATCCTGCGGCACACGTCGTCGCCGTGCACGAGGGGGAGGTCGCGGTCCAGGACGACCACGTCGTAGTCGTTGACGCCGATGCGTTCGAGGGCGGCCGCACCGTCGTACACGACGTCGACGGCCATGGCCTCCCGGCGCAGTCCGGTGGCCACCGCATCGGCGAGCAGCTGCTCGCCGATGCGG
>NZ_LIRG01000695.1 GCF_001419695.1 Streptomyces prasinopilosus | reverse complement strand
TCCGGCTCCGGCTCCGGCTCGGCGATCCGCACCAGGCCTTCGGCGGCCAGCAGGCGGGCCAGCTTGGCGGGGGTGCCGGTCGCGAAGACCGACGCGGCGGTGACCTCCGCGCCCAGCTCACGGCTGAGGCGGACCGCGGCGACGGTGACGTTGGCCGAGTCGCCGCCGAGGTCGAAGAAGTTGTCGTCCGCGGCGAACCCGGCCTGCCCCGCGACGTCGGCGAGGATCCGCGCGACGCGCCCGGTCAGCGCCTCGACGGTCGTGCCGGCCCCGCCCGGCACGGTCGGCACCGCGGACACGGCGGACGCCTCGGGAACGGGTGCGGCATCGGGGACGGGTACGGGCACGGCATCGGGGACGGGCACGGCCTCGGGAACGGGCACGGCCTCGGGAACGGGCGCGGTCGCGGTGCCGGACGGGGCGGCCGGTGCGCCGGTGCGCAGGACCGTGTCGCGGGCGGGCAGCGGCAGCCGGGCGCGCGCCACCTTCCCGTTGCCGGTCAGGGGCAGCGCGTCGAGCCGTACGTACGTGTCCGGCACCATGTACCCGGGCAGGGCGGCGCCGACGAACTCGTCCAGCCGGTGCTTCTCCGGCAGGTCGTCGCCGACCAGGTAGGCGGTCAGCCGCGGCTCGCCCCGTCCTTCGAAGCGGGCAGCGGTGACGACGGCCGCGGTGATCCCGGGGAGCCGTTCCAGGGTCTGCTCGATCTCCGCGGGCTCGATGCGGTTGCCGCGCACCTTGACCTGGGCGTCGGTGCGGCCGAGCCATTCGACGGCGCCGTCCTCGTGCAGCCGTACCTCGTCGCCGGTCCGGTAGAGGCGTTCCCCGGTGCCGGGGTGGACGGTGAAGGCGTCCGCCGTGAGGTCGGGCCGGCGGGCGTAGCCCCGGGCGAGTCCGGCGCCGGAGATCCACAGGGCGCCCACCGCGGGGGGCGCGCACGGTTCCATCCGTTCGTCGAGGACGTGCAGCCGCAGGTTCGGCAGCGGCTCGCCGAGCGGGACGAAGGCGTCCACGGAGGTGACGCGGTGGGCGGACGCCCAGACGGTGGCCTCGGTGGGCCCGTACAGGTTCCACAGGGCGCGGGCCGAGGCGTGCAGTTCCCCGGCGACGCTCCGCGGCAGGGCCTCGCCGCCGGAGAGGACGGTGAGGTCCGCGGGCGGGGTCCATCCGGTGGCCAGCAGGAGCCGCCACATGCTCGGGGTGGCCTGGGCGACGGTGGCTTCGGCGGTCAGCGCGGCCAGGCGCCGCGGATCGCGTGCCGTCTCGCGGGAGGCGAGGACGACGGTGGCGCCGACGGTGAGCGGCAGGAGGAGTTCCAGCAGGGAGATGTCGAAGGCGACCGTCGTGTGGGCGAGGACGGCGTCCTCGGCCGAGGAGCCGAGCCGTTCGCCGATCCCGGTGAGGAAGTTGGCGAGGGCTCCGTGCTCGATCTCCACGCCCTTGGGGGCGCCGGTGGATCCGCTGGTGAACAGGACGTAGGCGAGGTCGCCGGGCTCGACCGGGGCCGGCACGGCCGGTGCGGACCCGTCCGGCTCCGGTACGCGCAGGGCGGTGCCCAGCGAGGTGCCGAGCGCGTGGGTGGCGTGGTCGGTGAGGATCAGGTCGCACTCGGCGGTCCCGGTGTAGCCGTGCAGCCGGTCGGCCGGATAGGCCGGGTCGAGGGGGAGGAAGGCGGCCCCGGACCGCAGGACGCCGAGGAGGGCGGGGATCAGGTGGAGACCCCGTTCGACCAGGACACCGACGACGGACCCGGACTCGACGCCCTGGTCCTGCAGGCGGGCGGCGATCGCGTCGGCCCACGCGTCCAGGGCCGCGTAGTCGAGGGTGCGGGTGCCGCTGCGGACGGCCACGGACGTGGGCCGGCCTGCGGCCGCGGCGGCGAACAGGTCGAGGAACGTCGTGCCGCCGGACGGCGCCGGTTCCGCCGCCGCCCCGGTGCCCTCCGGTGCCGCGCCGGGCCCGGCGGCATCGGCCTCGGAGGCATCGGCTCCGGAGGCGTCGGACCCGCTCGTGCCGGACGGGGTCCCGTCCGCCGGGGTCCCGTCCGCCCGGGAGGTGCCGGCCCCGGACGAGGGCCGCTCCCGGGGGCCGTCGCCGTGCAGCAGCGCCGTCAGGGCGAGGTCCTCGACCCGTTCGGTGAACTCCAGCGCCTCGTCGTGTCCCATCGCGGTCTCCCGGATGAAGACGGTCGGCGGGCCGTCCCTCAGGCACAGCAGCGCGATCTCGGTGTGCGGTTCGGCCGACGCCTCCTCCTCCCGGCCGCGTTCGAGGACCATCACGTCGGTGAAGGTGGGTTCGCCGGAGCCCAGGGGGCGTCCCGCGAGGCCGAGCCGGACCTCGAGGTCGGCGGCGTAGCCGTGCCGGGCGGCGGCCTCGTCCAGTTTGCCGCGCAGGCCGCGGGCGGTGTCGCCGTCGAACCGCACGGGGAAGCGCGCGGCGGCGATGCCGAGGGTGGCCTCGGCCCGTTCGCGGGCGGCCGACGGCGACCACGCGAAGTCGAAGGTCTCCTCGCCGGCGCGCTCGGCCACGGCGCCCAGGAAGGCGCGGACCACCTCGGTCGTGTCCTCCGGGGAACCGGGGACGAAGGCGAGCTCGTAGCGGCCGTAGTGCGCGGCGCCCGCGCTGAAGTCGTCGACGGGCAGCCGTACCGGGCGCAGGTCGCGCAGCCGGGCGCTCCACCACGGTTCGTGGGCCCGCAGCGGCCGCTGGGCGGCGGCGATGGCCGCGAGCCGCTCCTCGCCGACGGGCGGCAGCGGCGCGCCTTCGGTGGCGCCGAGCCGCTGCGCGGCGGCCTGGCCGCTCAGGGCGCTGCCGTCGGCGGCGGCGAAGTCGCTGAGGACGAGGTCGGCGTCCGGGGCGGACAGGGTCAGCGCCGAGGTGGTCACCGACCGCAGCACGGTGTCCGCGCGGGGCTCGTCCCGGGGCACGAGCCGGATCTGCCGGGTGAAGACGATGCCCTGTCCGGTGACGAGCGTGGGCACGCCGAGCGGGTTCGGGAACGTGCCGTAGTCCAGGGCCTTGGAGATGCGGGCGGCCTCGGCGGCCGTGGTGCCCGCGTGGACGAGTCCTCCGCCGGCCATGCGGTCGGACCGCCGGTAGAACCGCCGTTCGCGGTCACCGGTGTCGACGGGGTCGGGCAGGGTGCCGGCGGCGACGTGCGGGACGAGGTCCCGGAACAGCTCGATGCCGGCCTCGGCGGTCTCGTACGTCAGGGAGAGCGCGGTGGAGTGGTCCCGGACCGGGAACCAGCGTTCGAGCAGCACGCCGCCGGCGTCGACGGCCTCCGTCATCAGGTGCCAGGTCGCCGCGTGCCGGCCGGCCCCCTCGTACAGGGCCCACGCCGGGACGTGGCTGCCGGAGTAGCGGGGCAGGGGGCCGTCGTGGAAGTTGACCGCGGCGACCGCCGGGAGGGCGAGGACGTCCGCGGTCAGGATGCGGAAGTTGACCATGCTGAACAGGTAGTCGAACGTCCGGCCGGAGAGCTTCGCGGCCAGGTCGCCGGACGGGTCGAGCACGGGCACGGCGTGCTCGCCCGCCCACGCGACGACGGCCGGGTCGTCGCTGAGTACGCCTTCGATCCGCACACCGGCGTCGAGCAGCTGTGCGGCACACCGGGTGAGGACCCGGGTTCCCCCGATGATGTAGCAGTTGGTCGTCATGCTCACCCCTTGGCCGTGGCGGGGCGGGCCGGACCGGTGCCGTTCGTCTCCCGCGGGGCGGCGCCCGCGCCCTGCCCGGCCTGCGTGTCCCGTCCGGGGCCCGCGTCCGGCCCGGGGCCCGCGTCCCGGGCGGGGCCGTCGTCCGGGACGGGGTCGGCGGTGCGGGCGGCGACCCACGCGTCGATCTGGGAGACGACCTCCTCGTCGAGGGAGAGCTGGCCGGGGCTCCACATCGGGTTCGACAGACCGCGGTGGGTGCGCTCGCACATCCCCCAGTCCTCGTAGTTCGCCTTGTCCCACAGGGCGAACACCGCCTCGTGGGAGAAGTCCTCCTTGGCGGTCTCGGTGGGGTGGAACAGCCAGAAGTGCCGTACGAAGCAGGTGCCGGGGCTCTCGGGCCAGACCCACTGCATCATCACGTAGTCGGCGGTGAACCCGAACAGCAGGTTGGGCAGGATGGTGATCCAGTTGATCCGCTGCCGGTCGGCCTCGGGCACGAGCGGCATCGGGGTGCGTCCGCTGTGTCCCGTCATGGACACGGAGTTGAAGCCGCCGCGGATGGACTGCCAGGCCCCGACGATGTCTCCCTCGAGGTCGTACGTGCCCGCGTCGTCGAAGTCGGTGATGCGGTGCAGGTCCTTGTGCGCGGTCGGGAAGTGCAGGCTCTCGTTGACGTTGTGGGCGACGAGCTTCCAGTTCGAGGCCACCGGGTAGTCCTTGGCCTGGACGCACTCCAGGTCGGCGAGTTCGTAGACCTCCGCGAACTTCCCGAACTCGCCCAGGGACTCGTCCAGGTCCGGGGCGTCGTCGGAGAAGGTGATGAAGACGACGCCGTGCCGGATCTCGGTGCGGATGGGCAGCAGACCGTTCTTCTCCTTCTCGAAGAAGTGGTCGAAGTAGGTGCCGTTGAGGCTCTTGAGCCTGCCGTTCCGGTCGTACACCCAGCAGTGGTAGAGGCACACGAGGCTCTGCCGCTTGCCCTCGGCCTCCTCCACGAGCTTGTAGCCCCGGTGCCGGCAGTAGTTGTGGTAGGCCCGGATGCCGTCGTCGCCGTGCAGGAGCAGGACGGAGCCGCTGCCGATGTTCAGGGTGCTGTAGGCGCCCTTCTCCTTGAGGCGGGAGACGTGGTCCACCGGGAGCCAGTGACGCCCGTAGATCGCGCTCATCTCCCGCCGGAACTGCTCCTCGCCGGTGTAGAACTCGTGCGACCGGCCGATGCCGCCCGACTCGAAGTAGGGCCGCTGCTCGGGCTGTTCGCTGATGAGGTCAAACATGCTGGACGCGCGCGTCATCTGCTGGACTCCCTCGGGTGAGGAACGTGGAGGACGGTGACGGGATGCCGGTCCCCGCCGCGGGTGCGCACCGGAGCGCCGCGCCGCCGCACCGCCCGAAGACCGGGCGACGGTCCGGACCGGCCGGTCCGGACCG
>NZ_LIRG01000694.1 GCF_001419695.1 Streptomyces prasinopilosus | reverse complement strand
GCGGTGGCCGCGGGGTCTGGGGGGACGCGTGGGGTGGACGCTACGCCGGCAGAGCGTCCGGGAGCGGGACTTCCGTTTCTTCCCTCCCGGCGCGTGCGGCCCTCGTGCCACCCGCCTCACGAACGTACGTCATGCCACGGGCGCGTCGCGTTTCCCCCGTGCGGTTCACGGGCCGCACGACGGTGCGTCCGACGGGTCCGGCGGCGAGGACCCGCCGGTGCGGTCCCCCGCGTGTCCGCTCCCGTCCGCGGGCCCGCCGCCGTCCCACCGCGCGCGCCTCATCTCGAGGCGCGGCAGGTGCCCGTCGGCGGTCCGGCCCGCCTCCTTCAGCGGGGTTCCCTCCGCGCGGTAGTGGTCGAGGGCCCTCAGCTCGTGGCCCGGCAGCAGCACCCCGTCCGCGCGGACGACCCGCCACCACGGGACGGCTCCCCCGTAGAGCGCCATCACGCGCCCGACCTGCCGGGGGCCGCCCTCCTCCAGCCATTCGGCCACGTCGCCGTACGTCATGACGCGGCCCGGCGGGATCCGTTCGGCCACGTCGAGGACCCGCTCGGCGTACTCGGGCAGGGCGCCCGCGTGCTCCGGACCGGTCTCGGGCGGAAGGCGCTGCTGGCTCATCCGACCCATCCTGCACCACCCCACCGACAACGCGGCCGGACCCGTGACGCGCACCGGGGCATGCGTACGCCTCGCCCGGGAACCGTGCTTCGGGCAGACTGTGCGACCCCGCACGTCGACCCTGCCGCCCGCGTGCGGCGGCGCGGCATGCCACCATCGTGCGGGCGGTGATCTGGTGATAAGAGACCAAGAAGAGGCAATGACGGAGCAGGGTGCGCATCCCGGGGACGCGGCGGGCACCTCTGACGCTTCGTCGCGCCCGGACCCCGGTCGCGCCGGTCCGCAGGACACGGATCACGGCGGTCGCGCCGGTCCGCCGGACGCCGGCACCGGGGACGCCGGGGAGCAGGCCGCCCCGGGCGCCCGCCACGCCGACGGCACGGACGGTGCGGGCGGCACGGATCCGGCGCGCGTCGAGGAGGTCGAGGGCGACGAACCCCTCCTCCCCGCGCGCGTGCACCGTCCGTCCGACCTCATGCGGCTCCTGGTGGGCGTGTTCGCCATCGGGGTGCTGCTGGCGATCGCCGCGTTCGCCCACGGCACCACCTCGGGGCTGGAACAGGACATCACCAAGGGCACCGGCCAGGCGCCCGACCTGCTCATCAAGATCGCCGGTCTGGCCTCCAGCATCGCGATCCTCCTCGTGCCAGTCGCCTTCGCCATCGAACGGCTGATCAAACGGGACGGGCTGCGGATCGCCGACGGTGTGCTCGCCGCCGTCCTCGCGCACGGAGTGACGCTCGCCACCGACCTGTGGGTCGCGCGGGCGGCCCCCGGCTCGATCCAGGAGGCGCTGACCCAGCCCTCCCCCGGCGACGTCCACGCCCTCACCGATCCGGTGCACGGCTATCTGGCACCCGTCATCGCCTACATGACGGCCGTCGGCATGTCCCGCAGACCCAGATGGCGCGCGGTGCTGTGGGTCGTGCTGCTCCTCGACGCCTTCTCGATGCTGGTCACCGGGTACACGACCCCGTTCTCGGTCATCCTGACGGTGCTGCTCGGCTGGACCGTCGCGTACGGCACCCTCTACGCGGTCGGGTCGCCCAACGTGCGCCCCACCGGGCAGACCCTGATGGCGGGCCTGCGGACCGTCGGCTTCCGTCCGGTGAGCGCGTCCCGCCAGGAGGCGCCGGACGCCGTCGAGGCCGGGGACCGGGGGCGCCGGTACTTCGTCACCCTGGAGGACGGTCCGCCGCTGGACGTGACCGTGGTCGACCGGGAGCAGCAAGCGCAGGGCTTCTTCTACCGCGCGTGGCGCAATCTGACCCTGCGCGGCTTCGCCACCCGCAGAAGCCTCCAGTCCCTGCGCCAGGCGCTCGAGCAGGAGGCGCTGCTGGCGTACGCGGCCATCGCGGCCGGCGCCAACGCGCCGAAGCTGATCGCGATGTCCGAGCTCGGCCCCGACGCGGTGATGCTCGTCTACGAGCACAGCGGCGGGCGCACCCTCGACTCGCTGCCGGACGAGGAGATCACCGACGCGCTGCTGCGCGACACCTGGCGCCAGGTGCAGGCGTTGCATTCCCGCCGGATCGCGCACCGCAGGCTGGTCGGCGACGCGATCCTGGTGGACCGTTCCGGCACGGTGATCCTCACCGACCTGCGGGTCGGGGAGATCGCGGCCGGCGAGGTGCTGCTGCGCATGGACGTCTCCCAGCTGCTGGTGACGCTGGGGCTGCGAGTGGGTGCCGAACGCTCGGTGGCCTCGGCACTGAGCGTGCTCGGCCCCGACGCCGTGGCGGACTGCCTGCCGATGCTCCAGCCGATCGCGCTGAGCCGCTCCACGCGCGCGACGCTGCGCCGGCTCGCCCGGGAGCGGGCCGAGCGGGAGCGCGAGGCGGTCCTGGAGGCCTCCCGGCAGGCCAAGCAGCCGCGCACGGAGCAGGCCGCGGACCATCCCGGGGAGGGGTCCCCGGCCGACGGTCCCGCCGCGGCCGGCAGGCCCGACAGGCACGGCAAGAAGGCCGTACGCGCGGAGCAGCGGGCCGAGAAGCGGGCGCTCGACGAGGCGCTGGAGGAGGCCCGCGAGGAGGACCTGCTCACGCAGATCCGGCACGAGGTGCTCCGGATCAGGCCGCAGGCGCCGGTCGAGCCGGTCCGTCTGGAGCGGGTGCGTCCGCGCACGCTGATCAGTTTCATCGCGGGCGCCATCGGCGGGTACTTCCTGCTGACGCAGCTCACCCACATCGAGTTCGGGCCGCTGATCGCCAACGCGGAGTGGGGCTGGGTCGCCGCGGCCGTGCTGTTCTCGGCCGCCAGTTACTTCGCCGCCGCCCTGGCGCTGCTGGGGTTCGTGCCGGAGCGGGTCCCGTTCGTCAGGACGGTGGCGGCGCAGGTCGCCGGTTCCTTCGTGAAGATCGTCGCCCCGGCGGCGGTGGGCGGCGTCGCCCTGAACACCCGGTTCCTCCAGCGTGCCGGGGTGCGTCCGGGGCTCGCGGTGGCGAGTGTCGGCGCGTCCCAGCTGTTCGGGCTGGGCTGCCACATCCTGATGCTGCTGGCGTTCGGCTACCTGACCGGTACCGAGAAGACGCCCTCGCTGTCTCCGTCCCGTACGGTCATCGCGGGTCTGCTGACGGTGGCGGTGCTGGTGCTGGTGGTGACCTCGGTGCCGTTCCTGCGGAAGTTCCTCTTCACCCGGGTGCGCTCGCTCTTCGCGGGGGTCGTGCCGCGGATGCTCGACGTGCTGCAGCGCCCGCAGAAGCTGGCCACCGGCATCGGCGGCATGCTGCTGCTGACCGCCTGCTTCGTCCTGTGCCTGTACGCCTCCGTCCGGGCGTTCGGCGACGGGACGACGTCGGTCAGCCTGGCCGGTGTCGCGGTGGTCTTCCTCGCGGGCAACGCGCTGGGGTCGGCGGCTCCCACACCGGGCGGTGTGGGGGCGGTCGAGGCGACCCTGACGGTCGGGCTGATCGCGGTCGGACTGCCCAGTGAGGTCGCCGCTCCGGCGGTGCTGCTGTTCCGGCTGCTGACCCTGTGGCTTCCGGTGCTCCCGGGGTGGCTGGCCTTCAACCACCTCACCCGCAAGGAGGCGCTGTAACCGCGACGGGCGGCGCGAGCAGACCACGGAGGCAACGAAACAGCAGGTCAGAGGGTTGCCCACAGGCTTCGACGGTGAATCCGGGACCTGCCTACCATGGCCTGACCGCCGTCCGCCGCACGACGCGGACGGCCCGCGAGGGGAATGGGGCCCATGACGCGTTTCGCACGGTGGACGGCTCTGGCGGCCTGTGCCGCGCTGCTGGCGGCGGGATGCGTCGGCTCCGGCGACCGCGACAGGGGCGGTACGGCGATCGACTGGGGGCGCTGCGAGGCCTCCGGGGACACGCCCGCGCCCGGTGACGAGTGGCAGTGCGGCACGCTCCGGGTGCCGCTCGACTGGTCGGACCCGGACGGCGGGACGATCGGGCTGGCGCTGATACGGGCGAGGGCCACGGGGGACGACCGCCTCGGGTCCCTGCTGTTCAACTTCGGCGGGCCCGGTGGTTCCGGCGTGTCCATGCTGCCCTCCTACGCCACCACCGCCTCGAAGCTGCGCGAGCGGTACGACCTGGTGAGCTGGGACCCGCGCGGGGTGGCCGCCAGCGAGGGCATCCGCTGCCGGGACGACGAGGAGATCCAGGCGGCCGAGTCGGTGGACTCCACCCCGGACACCCCGGCCGAGAAGCGGGCGTACTTCGCGGACGCGGCGGACTTCGGCAAGGGCTGCCGGGAGTCGGCCGGCAAGCTGCTGGCCCACGTGTCGACCACCGACACCGCCCGTGACATGGACCGCATCCGGCAGGCCCTGGGCGACGACAGGCTCCACTACTTCGGCATCTCCTACGGCACCGAACTCGGCGGCGTCTACGCCCACCTGTTCCCGAAGAGGGTGGGGCGGCTGGTCCTCGACGCGGTGGTCGACCCGAGCGCCGACACGGTGGGGCACGCCGAGAACCAGACCCGCGGATTCCAGCGCGCGCTGGAGAACTACCTGGAGTCCACCGGCCGGGACCCCGGGCAGGGGTCGCGCGAGATCGCGGAGCTGCTGGACCGGCTCGACGCCGAGCCGCTGCCGACGTCCTCGAAGGGGCGGGAGCTGACCCAGTCGCTGGCGCTGACCGGCATCGTCCTCCCCCTGTACGGCGAGGACGGCTGGCCGGTGCTGACCAGTGCGCTGGAGGCGGCCGAGGAGGGCGACGGATCGGAGCTGCTGGCGCTGGCCGACGGCTACAACGAACGGGACGCGTCGGGGAGGTACGGCACGACGACCCACTCGCAGCGGGCCATATCGTGCCTGGACGACAAGCAGCGGCTGACCGCGGACCGGACCGAGGAGCTGCTGCCGGAGTTCGAGCGGATCTCGCCGGTGTTCGGCTCCTTCCTCGGCTGGGACACGGCCGGCTGGTGCCACGAGTGGCCGGTGCCCGGTCAGCACGACACCCCGGAGGTGAGCGCGCCGGGTGCCGCTCCGGTCCTGGTGATCGGCAACACCGGCGATCCCGCCACTCCGTACGAGGGGGCCCGGCGGATGGCGGACGAGCTGGGCGAGGGCGTGGGGACCGTGCTCACCTGGGAGGGCGAGGGCCACGGCGCGTACGGCAGCGGGAGCGACTGCGTCGACTCCACCGTGGACGCGTACCTGCTGGAGGGCACGGTGCCAAAGGACGGCAAGGTCTGCTCATGACGACGGCGGGGGTCCCGCGCACCCGTGGTGCGCGGGACCCCCGCCGGAGACGTCCGGGACCCGTCCGGGATCGCGGGGCGACCCGGGGCCGGGCGATCGGTCAGTAGATCGGCTTCGCCGGCTCGATCTGGTTGACCCAGCCGACCACGCCGCCGCCGACGTGGACGGCGTCGGCGAAGCCCGCGGACTTCAGGACCGCGAGGACCTCCGCGCTGCGGACGCCCGTCTTGCAGTTCAGGACGATCTTCTTGTCCTGCGGGAGGCTCTCCAGGGCGCTGCCCATGAGGAACTCGTCCTTCGGGATCAGCCGGGCGCCGGGGATGGAGACGATCTCGAACTCGTTCGGCTCGCGGACGTCGATGATCTCGATGTTCTCGCCCTCGTCGATCCACTCCTTGAGCTGCTTGGGAGTGATCGTGGAGTCGGCGGCCGCCGCCTGGGCCTCCTCGGAGACGACGCCGCAGAAGGCTTCGTAGTCGATGAGTTCGGTGACGGTCGGGTTCTCGCCGCAGATCGCGCAGTCGGGGTCCTTGCGGACCTTGACCTGGCGGTACTGCATCTCCAGGGCGTCGTAGATCATCAGCCGGCCGACGAGCGGCTCGCCGATGCCGGCGAGGAGCTTGATGGCCTCGTTGGCCTGGATGGAGCCGATGGACGCGCACAGCACGCCCAGGACGCCGCCCTCGGCGCAGGAGGGGACCATGCCGGGGGGCGGGGGCTCCGGGTAGAGGCAGCGGTAGCACGGGCCGTGCTCGGACCAGAACACGGAGGCCTGGCCGTCGAAGCGGTAGATCGAACCCCAGACGTAGGGCTTGTTCAGCAGCACGCAGGCGTCGTTGACCAGGTACCGGGTCGCGAAGTTGTCCGTGCCGTCGACGATGAGGTCGTAGTCGCCGAAGATGCCCATCACGTTGTCGGCCTCGAGGCGCTCCTCGTGGAGGACCACGTTCACGTGGGGGTTGATGCCCCTGATCGAGTCGCGTGCGGACTCGGCCTTGGGCCGGCCGATGTCGGCCTGGCTGTGGATGACCTGCCGCTGCAGGTTGGACTCGTCGACCTCGTCGAACTCCACGATGCCGAGCGTGCCCACGCCGGCCGCGGCCAGGTACATCAGCCCCGGCGATCCCAGGCCACCGGCGCCGACGAACAGCACCTTGGCGTTCTTCAGCCGCTTCTGCCCGGCCATCCCCACGTCGGGGATGATCAGGTGGCGGGAGTACCTGCGGACCTCGTCTACGGTGAGCTCGGCGGCCGGCTCGACCAGGGGTGGCAACGACACGGGGACTCCGTTGGTCGGTCAATCACTACGGTTGTTCTTCATCCCAACAGTGCCATGGCCTTTTTCATTCCGAGACACCCGTCCCGACCTGCGAGACGACATCGTCCCAGTAGCCGGGCAGCGGTTCCCAGGGGCCGACGCGGCTGTCGCGGTCGGTGCGGTCGGTGAACCAGACGGTCGCGGCACCCTGCCAGCGGGCGACGCGCAGCGCTTCCTCCAGGTGCGGCCGGGGCACCCCGTGGACGAGGTGGCAGAAGCGCTCGGGCGGGTGGTCGACGGTCCACTCGGCCACCTGCGACCAGCGGTAGTCGGACCACGGGCCGCAGAAGGTGACCAGCTGGTCGGCGATCTCGGCGTGGCCGGGGTGCGGGTGGGTCCCGTGGCCGAGGAGGATGTGGGCCCCGTCGCGGATCGCCCGGAGCGTGCGGACCGCGCGCCGGACCGCGGGAAGCGCGGCGCGGTCCGCGGGGCAGCGGTCCAGGAGGAATCCGTCGGCCCGGTACCAGTCGGTGAACCGGTGCGCGTCCGAGACCAGTCCGCCGAAGTCCCGCAGGCCGTGGGCCGCGTCGAGACGGCCCAGGACGCGGACCCCGGCGTTGCGCAGGCGGCCGACCGCCTCCAGGCAGCTCGGATCGGGCTGCACTCCGGGCCCGTCGGCCACGTCCAGGACGACCCAGTGCAGGAGGCCCACGCCTCCCGGCCGGGTGAGCGCGTTCCACTCGGCCGGGGCGAGGAGGGGGTGCGCCAGGCCGGGCACCCCGAAGCCGGTACCGGCAGCGGTGCCGGTGCTCGTGCCGGTGCCGAAGCCGGGTCCGCTGTCGTCCGTGGCGGCCGGAGGGACGGGAGCGCGCGGACCGCCCGGGACGTCCGCACCACCCGGGTCGTCCGGACCGTCCGGACGACCCGGACCGCCCGGAGGGCTGTGGCGGATCAGATGCGACATGCCGCCTCCATCCAGATGTCGGCGAGGGACTCCTCGAGATTGATCCGGGGGCGCCAGCCGAGCCGGTCGCGCGCGGTGCGCACGTCCGCCTGCTGCCAGCTGCCGCAGCCGTCCGGGTACGGGAACGCGACCGAGGCCGCGTGCGGGTCGGACTCGCCGCGCGGGTGCCCGATGGCCTGCCTGAGGTGCGGGGTGTGAGCGCCGTGGGGGGCGTGGGGCCCGTCGAGCTCCTGGAGGGTGCCGCCGTACCCGGCGACGCGGGCGAGGACCGCGGCGGCGTCCCGCAGGCGGACGGCACGGCCCGAGCCGATGTTGATGACCCCCTGCGCGGCGGAGAGCGAGGCCGCGTGCACGGCACGGGCCACGTCCCGGACGTCGACGAAGTCGCGCTGGACGCCGAGTCCGCCGAGTTTCAGTTCGCCGTCGCCGGACTGCATGGCGCGGCGCATGGCCTCGGCGAGGCGGCCGAGGGGCGAACCGGCGGGGGTGCCGGGTCCCGCGGGTGAGAAGACCCGCAGGACCACGGCGTCCAGGCCGGAGCCGAGGACGAGTTCGGTCGCGGCGAGCTTGCTCACGCCGTACGGGCCGCCGGGGCGGGGGACGGCGTCCTCCGCCGTGGAGGAGTTGGGCTGGCTGGGGCCGTACTCGGCGCTGCAGCCGAGCTGCACGAGCCGGGCGCCGCAGCCGCTGCGGCGCAGGGCCTCGCAGACGGTGGCGACGGCGACGGTGTTGTGCCGGGTGAGGTCGCGGGCTCCGCCGCGGGTGGTGCCGGCGCAGTTGACCACGACGCCGGGGTGGACGGCGTCGAGGAACCGGGTGAGCGCGCCGGGGCTGCCGGTGGCGAGGTCGAAGCGGACGTCGGCGTCGTCGCCGCGGCCGAGGACGGTGAGCTGGACGGCCGGGTCGGCGAGCAGACGGTCGGCGACGAAGCGGCCGATGTACCCATTGGCTCCGATCAGCAGGACTCTCATCGGGTGGCTCCTGTGACGGCCGGGGCTGATGGGCGGGTGATCATGTGGAATCTCCTTGGGGTGGTGCCTCCGGCTGGGCGTGGGCCGAGGCTCGGGTGAGGGTGCGTGCTGCGTGGATCAGAAGGGCCAGGGCGGCCGTGCCGCAGACGAGGGCGGCGACGCCGCCGGGGCCCCAGGCCGCGGCCAGGGTTTCCACGGGGGTGGCCAGCGCCCCGCAGCCGGGCAGGCGGGCCGCGAAGACCGTGGCCAGGGCCGCGGCCTGGGCGAGGGACGCGGTGGCGAGGACCGTCCTCGGCGCGTGGGGGAGGCCGTGGAGGGTGAGGAGGCGGGCCAGGAAGAGGAGGGCGCCCAGGGTGAGCACTGCGTGGTGGGCGGGGGACTCGTCCAGGACCGTGGCGCAGAGGGTGAAGAGGGCCGCCAGGGCGCCCAGGAACAGGGCGAGGGACCCGAACAGCAGGGGGCGCACGGAGTCGGCGAAGTCCTCGAGGCCGCGGCTGGCCGCGACCTTGCGGCGGGCCCGTACCGCGAAGAACCGAACACTCCAGGCCCCGGGGGCGAAGGCCAGGATGAGGGCCAGGACCGGGGCGACCGTGAGCGCCCAGTCGCCGCCGGGCCCGTGGGTGGGCGGGCCGTCGGGACCGCCGGTGATCGCGGTGTGGAGCAGGCCGTCGCCCAGGAGGGCGTAGCCGAGGAGCCAGCAGGTCCAGGCCGCGGTGCCCGTGGTGGGCGGGGCG
>NZ_LIRG01000693.1 GCF_001419695.1 Streptomyces prasinopilosus | reverse complement strand
ATTCGCCGCTGCGCGCCACCCGTTCAGCCAGCCGGTGGCGCGCAGCGGCGAATGCGGGGCGCGGCGGGACATCAGCCGCGCGTCGAGGTTGCCGGCGTACGCGGCGTAGAGCGACATGATGCAGAGCGTACGGCAGCCGCACCGGGGGCCACTCCGGCAACAGGGGGACCACGGGGCGGACCCCGGGGCGGTCGCACGGTGAAGTGTGCGGGACAATGGAGTACGTGACTCGGATCGTGATCATCGGTGGCGGACCCGGCGGATACGAAGCGGCGCTGGTCGCCGCTCAGCTCGGCGCGGAGGTGACCGTCGTCGACAGCGACGGCCTGGGCGGCGCGTCGGTGCTCACCGACTGCGTGCCGTCGAAGACCCTGATCGCCACGGCCGAGGTGATGACCACCTTCGACTCCTCCTACGAGGAGCTGGGCATCATCGTCGCCGACGACACCCCGCACGTGGACCGGGCGGCCCGGGTCGTCGGCGTGGACCTGGGGAAGGTGAACCGCCGCGTGAAGCGGCTGGCCCTGGCCCAGTCGCACGACATCACCGCCTCCGTGACGCGGGCCGGCGCGCGCGTGCTGCGCGGCCGCGGACGGCTCGAGGGCATGCAGGCCCTGGACGGGTCGCGCAAGGTCGTCGTCCGGGCCGCGGACGGGACCGAGGAGACGCTGACCGCCGACGCGGTCCTCGTCGCCACCGGCGGCCACCCGCGCGAGCTGGCCGACGCCCGGCCGGACGGCGAGCGCATCCTGAACTGGACCCAGGTGTACGACCTCGACGAACTCCCCGAGGAGCTCATCGTGGTCGGTTCCGGTGTGACCGGCGCCGAGTTCGCCGGCGCGTACCAGGCGCTGGGCTCGAAGGTCACGCTCGTGTCGTCGCGCGACCGGGTGCTGCCGGGCGAGGACCCGGACGCCGCCGCGGTGCTGGAGGACGTCTTCCGCCGGCGCGGCATGAACGTCATGGCGCGTTCGCGCGCGCAGTCCGCCAAGCGGGTCGGGGACCGGGTGGAGGTGACGCTCGCCGACGGGCGGGTCATCACCGGGTCGCACTGCCTGATGGCGGTGGGCGCCGTCCCGAACTCCGCGGGCATGGGGCTCGAGGAGGCCGGGGTCAGGCTGCGCGACTCGGGGCACATCTGGACCGACCGGGTCTCCCGCACCAGCGCCCCCGGCGTGTACGCCGCCGGTGACGTCACCGGGGTCTTCGCCCTGGCGTCGGTGGCGGCGATGCAGGGCCGCATCGCCATGTACCACTTCCTGGGCGACGCGGTCGCCCCGCTGAACCTGAAGACCGTCTCGTCGAACGTGTTCACCGACCCCGAGATCGCCACCGTCGGCCACACCCAGGCCGACGTCGACGCGGGCAGGATCGACGCCCGCGTGGTGAAGCTGCCGCTGCTGCGCAACCCCCGCGCGAAGATGCAGGGCATCCGCGACGGGTTCGTCAAGATCTTCTGCCGGCCGGGCACCGAGATCGTGGTGGGCGGCGTCGTGGTCGCACCGCGCGCCTCCGAGCTGATCCACCCCATCTCGCTCGCGGTCGACAACAACCTGACGGTCGAGCAGATCGCGAACGCCTTCACCGTGTACCCCTCGCTGTCGGGTTCGATCGCCGAGGTGGCGCGGCAGCTGCACACCCGGAAGATGGGTCCGGAGGCCTGACGGGACGGGCCGGTCCCGGCTCCCCGTCGGCCGGCCGTCGCTTCACCGTTCGTCAACTCCCCGTTCATCACGGGGAGTTGCGGGCGCGTGCGCGGTGCGGGCGATGCAACCAGGCCATCACTTGGCGCTTATACCACTTGACGGTCGGGTGTGCGAACAACTTCTGCTATTCAGCGCAAAGTGCTGAAAGCAGACGGTCGTCGGCGTTACTGTCAGTTTCGTGTTCGCTGCAGAACGTCGCCAATTGATCCTCGAAATGGTGCGAGCGAACGGGGCCGTGTCGCTCCGTGAACTCGCCCGCGTCGTCCAGACCTCCGAAGTGACCGTACGGCGGGACGTGCGCGCGCTGGAGGCAGAAGGACTCCTCGACCGCCGGCACGGCGGTGCGGTACTGCCGGGTGGTTTCACGCGGGAGTCCGGCTTCCCGCAGAAGTCCCACCTCGCGACCGCCGAGAAGACCGCCATCGCCGACCTCGCCGCGAGTTTCGTGGAGGAGGGCGAGGCCGTCGTGGTCGGTGCGGGCACCACCACGCAGGAGCTGGCGCGCCGGCTGGCCCGGGTGCCCGGGCTGACCGTCGTCACCAACTCCCTGCTCGTGGCCCAGGCGCTGGCGCACGCCAACCGGGTCGAGGTCGTGATGACCGGCGGTACGCTGCGCGGTTCGAACTACGCCCTCGTCGGCAGCGGTGCCGAACAGTCCCTCCAGGGACTGCGGGTCTCCAAGGCCTTCCTCTCCGGCAGCGGGCTGACCGCCGAGCGCGGGCTGTCCACGTCCAACATGC
This sequence comes from Streptomyces prasinopilosus, assembly GCF_001419695.1. GTDB lineage: Bacteria > Actinomycetota > Actinomycetes > Streptomycetales > Streptomycetaceae > Streptomyces > Streptomyces prasinopilosus. The sequence continues at coordinate 566 of NZ_LIRG01000693.1, read as the reverse complement.
TGTCGGCCTCCGTCGACCGGGCGCTGGTGCAGGCCGCCGCGGAGGTGGTGGTCCTCGCCGACCACGGCAAGCTCGGCACGGACACCATGTTCCAGACCGTGCCCACGGACCTCATCACCCGCCTGGTGACGGACGAACCGCCGGCCCACGACGACCGCGCGGGCACCGAGTTGCAGGCGCTCGCCGACCAGGGCGTCCAGATCGCCGTGGCCGGAGCGCCGGGGGGTACCGCGGGCCCGGGGGGTGACGGGGCCCCGGCACGTCAGCAGCAGCGCCGGGACATGCCGCTGCCGGGGCCCCGCCGGCAGGGACCGGGACTGCGGTCGGCGGTGGGTCTGGGGGCGGCCGAACAGGCCCAGAGCGCCGAGCGGGCACGGGTCGCGGACCTGCGCCGACGGTGAGCGCGCGGCGGTTCCCGGGCGAGCGCGGGCGTGTGGGCGCACGGCATCCCGTGGACACGTCCCGGCCTGTGGGTGCACGGCATTCCGTGGAGACGTGCCGGCCTGTGGACACCCGACAGCGGCGTGGCCGCGCGGGCACGCGGTGGCCCGTACGCGCGAGGCGCC
>NZ_LIRG01000692.1 GCF_001419695.1 Streptomyces prasinopilosus | reverse complement strand
GGCCGTGTCCAGGCCCCCGCACGACCCCAGGTGCCGGCACAGGCTCCACCGCCCCAGCAGCCCCAGCCCCCGTCGCAGCCCCAGGCCCAGGCGCAGCCTCAGTCGCAGCACTCGGCCGCCGGCCAGCCGGGGCAGCCGAACCAGCCGGGGCAGTCGCGGCTCGGGCCGACGACCGAGGGAACGGGACGCTCGTACGCGATAGGGGCGCCGGACGCGGACGCGGCCGAGGGACCCGAGCCGCTGGACGGTCCGGGCGGGGCCGTCGAGGTGGCGGACCCTCCGCGTCCGCAGCCGATGGACGACGAACTGCCGCCGGAGCCCCTGGACAACCCGCGCCGGCTGCTGGTGTGGCCCGCGCCGGACGTCGCCACCCAGCAGGCGTTGAGCAACCGCGGTTACCGGCCGGTGATCGTGCACTCGCGCGAGGAGGTCGACGCCCAGATCGCGGCGTTCCCCGCCGCGCTGTTCGTGGACCCGCTGACCGGGCCGATCACCCGCACGGCGCTCCAGTCGCTGCGGACCGCGGCGGTGGCCGCCGAGGTGCCGGTGCTCGTCACGGCCGGGCTGGGGCAGGCCTCGCGCGATGCCGCCTACGGCGCCGACCCCGCCGTCCTGCTGAAGGCCCTCGCGCCGCGGGACAGCGAGCAGCATCCGCCGCGGGTGCTGCTGATCGAGGAGCACGCGGAGATCGCGCTCGCGCTGACCGGGACGCTGGAACGGCGGGGAATGCAGGTGGCGCGGGCCGCCGGCGACGCGGACGCCGTGACGCTCGCGGGGCAGTTCCGGCCGAACCTGGTGGTGATGGACCTGATGCAGGTACGCCGTCAGCAGGCCGGGATCGTGGACTGGCTGCGGGCGAACGGGCAGCTCACCCGCACCCCGCTCGTCGTCTACACCGCCGCCGTCGACCAGGGGGACCTGCCGCGGCTGGCCTCCGGCGAGACGGTGCTGTTCCTCGCGGAGCGCTCCACGAGCGACGAGGTGCAGGACAGGATCGTCGACCTGCTGGCCCGCATCGGCACCAACTGAGCCGCGCCGCATCCGTATCCGTGCCCGCAGCACCCGTCCCCGCCGCGTCCGACCGGGGGAACCGGACCTCCGGACGCACGACGGGGCCCCGCGTACGCCGGTTCGGTGACCGGCGTGCGCGGGGCGCTTCACAGCGTGTCGGCGGCCCTCGACGGGGGCCGGGGCGCGGAGGGCGGCGGGGCGCCTCAGATCCGGGTGATGTCCAGCGCGCCCTCGGCGTACTGCCGGCGCAGCACCTTCTTGTCGAACTTGCCGACGCTCGTCTTCGGCACCGACTCGATCACCGTCCAGCGCTCGGGCAGCTGCCACTTGGCGATCCTGCCCTCGCCGGCGAGGAAGTCGCGCAGGGTGTCGAAGTCGGCGGTCGAGCCCTCCTTGAGGACGACCGTGGCCAGCGGGCGTTCGCCCCACTTCTCGTCCGGGACCGCGACGACGGCGGCCTCGGCGACGTCCGGGTGGGACATCAGGGCGTTCTCCAGCTCCACCGAGGAGATCCACTCGCCACCGGACTTGATGACGTCCTTGGCCCGGTCGGTGAGGGTGAGGAAGCCGTCGGGGGAGATCGTGCCGACGTCGCCGGTCTTCAGCCAGCCGTCCTCACTGAACTTGTCCACGGGCCGCAGGGGTTCGGCGTCGGTGCCGTTGTAGTAGGCACCGGCGATCCAGGGACCGCGCACCTCCAGCTCGCCGGCGGACTCGCCGTCCCAGGGGAGCCGTTCACCACCGGGACCGGTGAGCCGGGCCTCGACACCGGCCGGGAAGCGGCCCTGGGTCAGACGGTAGGCGAACTCCTCGTCGGTGCCCACGGCATGGGCCGGCGGACGGGCGATGGTGCCGAGGGGGGAGGTCTCCGTCATGCCCCAGGCGTGGCAGACCCGCATGCCGAGTGCGTCGAACGCCTCCATCAGGGAGGGCGGACAGGCCGAGCCGCCGATGGTGACCTGGGTGAGGGCGGAGACGTCGCGCGGCTTCGCCAGCAGTTCGGCCAGCAGTCCCTGCCAGATGGTGGGGACGGCGGCGGCGTGGGTCGGCCGCTCGCTCTCGATCATCTCGGCGAGCGGCACGGGCTGCAGGAAGCGGTCCGGCATCAGCATGTTGACGCCGGTCATGAAGGTGGCGTGCGGCAGACCCCAGGCGTTGACGTGGAACTGGGGGACCACGACCAGTGAGGTGTCCCCGTCGGTCAGGCCCATCGACTGCGCCATGTTGACCTGCATGGAGTGCAGGTAGATCGAACGGTGGCTGTAGACCACGCCCTTGGGGTCCCCGGTCGTGCCCGAGGTGTAGCACATGGCGGCCGCGGCCCGCTCGTCCAGCTCGGGCCAGTCGTAGGAGGTCGGCTTCCCGGCGATCAGGTCCTCGTACTCGTGCACCCGCACCTGCGCCCGCGCCGCGGCGTCCGTCAGGGCGGAGCGGTCCCCGGCTCCGGACACGACGACGTGTTCGAGCGACTTCAAGTGCGGCAGCAGGGGGGCGAGCAGGGGGATCAGTGAACCGTTGACCAGGACCACCCGGTCGGCGGCGTGATCGACGATCCACACGATCTGCTCGGGCGGGAGGCGGAGGTTCAGGGTGTGGAGCACCGCGCCCATGGAGGGGATCGCGAAGTACGCCTCGACGTGCTCGGCGTTGTTCCACATGAGGGTGGCCACGCGCTCGTCGCCGGACACCTCGAGGTCCTCGCGCAGCGCGTGCGCCAGCTGCGCCGCGCGGGCACCGATCTCCGCGTAGGAACGGCGGTGCGGCTCGCCGTCGCCGGTCCAGGTGGTCACCTGCGACGTGCCGTGGATCGTCGACCCGTGGGCCAGGATCCTCGAGATCAGCAGCGGTACGTCCTGCATCGTGCTCAGCACGGCGTCCTCCCGGGCGGCATTGCCTACGCGGCTGTAACGGATGTGCTGATTCTGCGCACATACCGCGCGGTATGTCACTAGAGGAACGGATGATCGATCACGCGTCGCGGAACGGCACTCCGGTTCAGGAGCGAACAAGCCCCAGCTCAGCGTCGTCCCGCAGCTTGCCGAGCGCTCGCGAGACGGCCGAGGTGCTCGGAGTATCGGTGGGCACGGTGAAGTCGGCCGTCTCGCGAGCGCT
>NZ_LIRG01000691.1 GCF_001419695.1 Streptomyces prasinopilosus | reverse complement strand
GCCCCCGAGGCCGTGACCGGCGAAACCGCGGCCGGTGAGTCCCCGGCCCCCGCCGCCACCACCCTCACCGGCGCCCTCTCCGACCGCCTCGTCGCCGCCCTGAGCGCCGAAGGAAGCGACCCGCACCGCCCCGACCTCGGCAGCCTCGTCGCCACCGTCCCCGGCGACCCGCAGACCCGCAACGAGGCCCGGCAGGCCGTCGCCGCCGTGGACGACGAGGCCGTCCGGCTGAAGTCGGCCGTCAAGGCCCGGGACGGCTTCTTCACCACCTACTGCATCAGCCCGTACTCCCGCTACCTCGCCCGCTGGTGCGCCCGGCGCGGACTGACCCCCAACCAGGTCACCACCGCCTCCCTGCTCACCGCGCTCATAGCGGCCGGCTGCGCCGCCACCGGCACCCGCCCGGGCTTCGTCGCCGCCGGCGTCCTGCTCCTGGCCTCCTTCGTGCTGGACTGCACCGACGGCCAGCTCGCCCGCTACTCCCTGCAGTACTCCACCCTCGGCGCCTGGCTCGACGCCACCTTCGACCGGGCCAAGGAATACGCCTACTACGCGGGCCTCGCCCTCGGCGCGGCCCGCGGCGGCGACGACGTGTGGGCCCTCGCGCTCGGCGCGATGGTCCTGCAGACCTGCCGGCACGTCGTGGACTTCTCGTTCAACGAGGCCAACCACGACGCCACCGCCAACACCAGCCCCACCGCCGCCCTCTCCGGCAGGCTCGACAGCGTCGGCTGGACGGTCTGGGTGCGCCGCATGATCGTCCTCCCGATCGGTGAGCGCTGGGCGATGATCGCCGTCCTCACGGCCCTCACGACCCCCCGCGTCACCTTCTACGCGCTGCTGATCGGCTGCGCCTTCGCGGCGACGTACACCACGGCCGGCCGCGTCCTGCGCTCCCTCACCCGCAGGGCCCGCCGGACCGACCGGGCGGCGCGCGCCCTCGCGGACCTCGCCGACAGCGGACCGCTCGCCGAACGCCTCGCCCGGGCGCTGGAGCCCGCCGCACGCCGCCTGCCCGGGTTCACCGCCCCCGCCGCCGCCCTGCTCGGCGGCGCCGCCGTCACCGCCACGGCCGCGCTGACCGGCTTCGGCGGGCCGTGGCCCGTCCTCGCCGCCCTCCTGTACGTCCTGACCTCCGCCCTGGCCGTCGCCCGCCCCCTCAAGGGCCCCCTCGACTGGCTGGTCCCGCCGTTCCTGCGCGCCGCCGAGTACGGCACCGTCCTGGCCCTGGCGGCGGGCGCCGGGGTGAACGGAGCGCTTCCGGCGGCCTACGGACTGGTGGCCGCCGTCGCCTACCATCACTACGACACGGTCTACCGCATCCGCGGCGACGCGGGCGCGCCCCCGCCCTGGCTGGTGCGGGCGACCGGAGGACACGAGGGCCGCACCCTGGCGGTCGTCGTCCTGGCCGCCCTGCTCACCGCCCCGCAGTTCACCGTCGCGCTCACGGTGCTCGCCGTGGCCGTGGCCCTGCTGGTGCTCCTCGAGAGCATCCGCTTCTGGGTGGCCGCCCACCGGGGCGGCGCACCCGCCGTACACGATGAAGGAGAACCCGCATGATCGGCCTCGTGCTGGCGGCCGGCGCCGGACGGCGTCTGCGCCCCTACACCGACACCCTGCCCAAGGCGCTGGTGCCGGTGGGGCCCGCGGGCATAGAGGGCGAGCCGACGGTCCTGGACCTCACCCTCGGCAACTTCGCCGAGATCGGCCTGACCGAGGCCGCCGTCATCGTCGGCTACCGCAAGGAGGCCGTGTACGAGCGCAAGGCGGCCCTGGAGCGGAAGTACGGCCTCGAGCTCACCCTCATCGACAACGACAAGGCCGAGGAGTGGAACAACGCCTACTCCCTGTGGTGCGGCCGTGACGCCCTCAAGGACGGCGTGATCCTCGCCAACGGCGACACCGTGCACCCGGTCTCCGTCGAGAAGACGCTCCTCGCCGCCCGCGGCGAGGGCCGGCGGATCATCCTCGCCCTCGACACCGTGAAGTCCCTCGCGGACGAGGAGATGAAGGTCGTCGCCGACCCCGGCAAGGGCATGACGAAGATCACCAAGCTCATGGATCCCGCCGAGGCCACCGGCGAGTACATCGGCGTCACCCTCATCGAGGGCGACGCCGCCCCCGAGCTCGTCGACGCGCTGAAGACCGTGTGGGAGAGCGACCCGCAGCAGTTCTACGAGCACGGTTACCAGGAACTGGTGAACCGCGGCTTCCGGATCGACGTGGCGCCGATCGGCGACATCGACTGGGTGGAGATCGACAACCACGACGACCTCGCCCGTGGACGGGAGATCGCGTGCCAGTACTGACCCGGCTCATCCCCTCCCCCCTCGTCGTCGACATCCGTCCCGGAGCCCTCGACGACCTGGGCGGGGTCCTCGCCGACGAGCGCATCGCGCAGTCCGGCCGTCTCGCCGTCGCCGTCAGCGGCGGCTCCGGCGCCGGACTGCGCCGGCGGCTCTCCCCGTCGCTGCCCGGCGCCACCTGGTACGAGGTCGGCGGCGGCACCCTCGACGACGCGGTCCGGCTGGCCGGCGCCATAAAGGCCGGCCACTACGACGCCGTCGTCGGACTGGGCGGCGGCAAGATCATCGACTGCGCCAAGTTCGCCGCGGCACGCGTCGGCCTCCCCCTGGTCGCCGTGCCGACGAACCTCGCGCACGACGGCCTGTGCTCGCCGGTCGCCACCCTCGACAACGACGCCGGCCGCGGCTCCTACGGCGTGCCGAACCCGATCGCGGTCGTCATCGACCTCGACGTCATCCGCGACGCCCCGGCGCGCTTCGTGCGCGCCGGGATCGGCGACGCCGTCTCCAACGTCTCCGCCGTCGCGGACTGGGAACTGGCCTGCAGGGTCAAGGGCGAGCGGATCGACGGGCTCGCCGCCGCCATGGCCCGGCAGGCCGGCGAGTCCGTGCTGCGCCACCCCGGGGGCATCGGCGACAACGACTTCCTCCAGGTGCTCGCCGAGGCGCTGGTCCTCAGCGGCATCGCCATGTCGGTGTCCGGCGACTCGCGGCCCTCCTCCGGGGCCTGCCACGAGATCAACCACGCCTTCGACCTGCTCCACCCCAAGCGGGCCGCCGCCCACGGAGAGCAGTGCGGCCTGGGCGCGGCCTTCGCGATGTACCTGCGCGGCGCGCACGACGAGGCGGTGTACATGGCCGGCGTCCTGCGCCGGCACGGACTGCCGGTGCTGCCCCAGGAGATCGGCTTCACGGTGGAGGAGTTCGTCAAAGTCGTCGAATTCGCCCCCGAGACCCGCCCCGGCCGCTTCACGATCCTCGAACATCTCGACCTGAAGACCGAACAGATCAAGGACGTCTACGCCGACTATGTCAAGGCCATCGGTAGCTGAACTCCGTCCGGTCGTCCACCCCGCGGGGGTGAAGGACCGGCGTAGCGGTGAGCACTGGATGGGACGCCTCTACATGCGTGAGGTGTCCCTGCGGGTGGACCGCTACCTGGTGAACACCAGGGTCACGCCCAACCAGCTCACGTATCTGATGACCGTGTTCGGCGTCCTCGCCGCCCCGGCCCTGCTGGTGCCGGGGATCCCGGGGGCGGTCCTCGGCCTGGTCATGGTGCAGCTGTACCTGCTGCTGGACTGCGTGGACGGCGAGGTCGCCCGCTGGAAGCAGCAGTTCTCGCTCAGCGGGGTCTACCTCGACCGGGTCGGCGCCTACCTGTGCGACGCGGCCGTCCTCGTCGGCCTCGGCCTGCGCGCCGCCGACCTGTGGGGCACCGGCCGCATCGACTGGCTCTGGGCCTTCCTCGGCACCCTGGCCGCCCTCGGCGCCGTCCTGATCAAGGCCGAGACCGACCTGGTCGGCGTGGCCCGCCACCAGGGCGGACTCCCGCCGGTCAAGGACGCCGCCGCCGAACCGCGTTCCTCCGGCATGGCGCTGGCCCGCCGGGCCGCCGCGGCCCTGAAGTTCCACCGGCTGATCCTCGGCATGGAGGCGTCGCTGCTGATCGTGGTCCTCGCGATCGCCGACGCCGTCCGGGGCGACCTGTTCTTCACCCGCCTGGGCGTCGCCGTCCTCGCCGGGATAGCCCTGCTCCAGACCGTGCTGCACCTGGTGTCCGTCCTCGCCTCGAGCAGGCTGAGGTGACCGCGGTGGGATCCTCCCTCAAGGTCGGCGCGGTGATCATCACCATGGGCAACCGCCCCGACGAACTGCGCGCCCTGCTCGACTCGGTCGCCCAGCAGGACGGCGACCCGGTCCGGGTCGTCGTCGTCGGCAACGGCTCGCCCGTCCCGGAGGTCCCCGACGGCGTGCGCACCGTCGAACTGCCGGAGAACCTCGGCATCCCCGGCGGCCGCAACGTCGGCATCGAGGCGTTCGGCCCGGGCGGCCGGGACGTCGACATCCTGCTGTTCCTCGACGACGACGGCCTGCTGGCCCACCACGACACCGCCGAGCTGTGCCGCCGGGCGTTCGCCGCCGACCCGGAACTCGGCATCATCAGCTTCCGCATCGCCGACCCGGAGACCGGTGACACCCAGCGCCGCCACGTCCCCCGGCTGCGCGCCGCCGACCCGATGCGCTCCTCCCGGGTGACCACCTTCCTCGGCGGCGCCAACGCCGTACGCACCCAGGTCTTCGCCGACGCCGGGGTGCTGCCCGACGCGTTCTTCTACGCGCACGAGGAGACCGACCTGGCCTGGCGGGCCCTCGACGCCGGCTGGATGATCGACTACCGGTCCGACATGGTGCTGTACCACCCGGCCACCGCCCCCTCGCGGCACGCCGTCTACCACCGCATGGTCGCCCGCAACCGGGTCTGGCTGGCCCGCCGCAACCTCCCCGCCCCCCTGATCCCCCTCTACCTGGGCGTCTGGATGCTGCTCACCCTGCTGCGCAGACCGTCGCGCCCGGCCCTCAAGGCCTGGTTCGGCGGTTTCCGGGAGGGGTGGGCCACCCCCTGCGGCCCGCGCCGGCCCATGAAGTGGCGTACGGTGTGGCGGCTGACCCGGCTGGGCCGGCCCCCCGTCATCTGACAAGCTCGTGTCCGGAACACCGGGGCCGCACCCGGGCTCCACGGCGCACGCCGGGTCCGCGGGGGCCCGCGCATCTCGAAGAGGGAAAGCCTTCACCAGTGAGTGAGACAACGCACGACGGCACGGCCGCGTCCGACGCGTCCGCGCCGCCCGACGAGGGCCTGACGGCGGCCGAACTCGCCGCCAAATACGGGCTGACGGTCAGCGGTGCCCGGCCGTCGATCGTCGAGTACGTCCGTCAGCTCTGGGGACGCCGGCACTTCATCCTCACGTTCTCTCGGGCGAAGCTGACGGCGCA
>NZ_LIRG01000690.1 GCF_001419695.1 Streptomyces prasinopilosus | reverse complement strand
CGGGTGGGGAAGTTCCGGTAGAGCGTGCCCTGGCCGACGCCCGCCTTCTTGGCGATCACGCTCAGCGGGGTGTCGGCCGACCGGGTCAATTCGGCCAGCGCGACCTGCAGGATGCGTTCGCGGTTGCGCTGCGCGTCCGACCGCAGGGGTGCCTGCGTGCGCGGGGGCGCGTCCTTGCCCCCCGGCGTGTCCTCGCGGCCCGCATCCCGGCCCGTGTCCCGCTCCGCGTCCTGACCCACCCGTCCGTCCTCCTCCCGGGCATGGCCGAAACCCGTGCTTGCTAAGCGGACAACTGTCCACTAAATTTTCCGGTAACGGACAACCGTCCGCTTCGGTGCATCGTAGCGGTGGTCCCGGACGGTGCGGGAGGGCGGGCGCACCCGTGCCCGCGGGCGCCCGACGCCGGCGCCTCCGGTGCGCCGGCGAACTCCCTCCCGTCACCCTTCCGACCGTCACCCTTCCGACCGTCGTCCTTCTGACCGTCTCCCACTCGTCCGTCTCCCGAAAGCCTTTCCGGCCTGTACGGATCCGCGAAGGAAGGCTGCTCATGACTCCCTCGACGTCCAGCAGCGTCACCCTGAACATCAACGGCGAGAAGCACACGCTGTCCGTCGACCACCGCACCACCCTGCTCGACGCCCTGCGCGAGCGCCTCGATCTGACCGGCACCAAGAAGGGCTGCGACCAGGGCCAGTGCGGTGCCTGCACCGTCCTGGTGGACGGCCGCCGCACCGTGTCCTGCCTGCAGCTGGCCGTGGCGGCGGAGGACCGGGAGATCACCACCGTGGAAGGCCTCGCCGAGGGGGAGCGGCTGCACCCCGTGCAGCAGGCCTTCCTCGACCTGGACGGCTTCCAGTGCGGTTACTGCACGCCCGGCCAGATCTGTTCCGCCGTCGCCGTCATCGAGGAGCACGCCGCGGGCTGGCCCAGCGCGGTCACCGACGACGTGCGGCCCGAAGCGGGGCCGCCGCCGCTGACCCCGCACGAGATCCGCGAACGCATGAGCGGCAACCTGTGCCGCTGCGGCGCCTACGTCTCGATCGTCGAGGCCGTCGCCCGCGCCGCCGCCGAACGCACCGAGGCCACCGAGGAGGCCGTCGCATGAGGGAGTTCGACTACCGGCGCGCCGACGACGTCCCGGGCGCGGTCGCCCTGCTCGACGCCGACCCCGACGCCCGCTACCTCGGCGGCGGAACCAACCTCGTCGACCTGATGAAGACCGGCGTCGAACGCCCCGGGCGACTCGTCGACGTGCGCCGGCTCCCCCTGGACCGGATCGAGCCGGCCGACGACGGCGGACTGCGCATCGGCGCCACCGTGACCAACAGCGACCTCGCCGCCCACCCCGAGGTCCGCCGCCGCTACCCGGCACTGACCGAGGCGGTGCTCGCCGGAGCCTCCGGCCAGCTGCGCAACATGGCCACCGTGGGCGGGAACCTGCTCCAGCGGACCCGCTGCGGCTACTTCGCCGACGTGACCAAACCCTGCAACAAGCGGCTCCCCGGCAGCGGTTGCCCCGCCGTCGAGGGCGAGCACCGCCACCACGCCGTCCTGGGCGCCTCCGAGCACTGCGTCGCCGTCCACCCCTCCGACATGGGAGTGGCGCTGGCCGCGTTCGACGCCGTCGTCTCGTACCGAACCGCCGACGGGCCGGGCGAGCTGCCCCTCGCCGACTTCTACCTCCCCGTGGGCGACACCCCGCACCGGGAGACCGCCCTGCCCCGGGGCGCGCTCATCACCGGCGTCACGCTGCCGCCCGTACCGTCGGCCGCTCGTTCCCGCTACCGCAAGGTGCGCGAACGCGCCTCGTACGCCTTCGCGATCGGCTCGGTCGCCGCCGCCCTCGACGTCGGCGACGGCGTCGTCCGCGAAGCGCGGATCGCCCTCGGCGCGGTCGCGTCCCGGCCGTGGCGGGCGCACGCCGCCGAACGCGTCCTCGACGGGGCCCCGGCGACCGCCGACCGCTTCGCCGCGGCCGCCGACGCCGAACTGGCCGCCGCCCGCCCCCTGCCCGGCAACGCGTACAAGGTGACCCTCATGCGCAACCTCGTGGTGGCCGTCCTGTCCGAACTCGCCGAGGAGGCCGCCCGATGACCGTCACCACGACCGGCACGCAGACCGCCCCCGCGCATGCCGCCCCGGCCGTCCCCGCGACCGTGACCGGCGCCGTCGGCACCGCGCACACGCGCGTGGAGGGCCGTGACAAGGTGACCGGGGCCGCCCGGTACGCGGGGGAGATCCCCTTCGCCGACCTCGCCCACGGCTGGCTGGTGCTGTCCACCGTGGCCCGCGGCCGGATCCGCTCCATCGGGACCGCGCCCGTCCTCGCCATGCCGGGCGTCCTCACCGTGCTGCACCACCGGAACGCCCCGCGCCTGCACCTCGACTACATCGGCCTGCTGGGCGTCCCGCCGGACCCGACCGCGGCCGTCTTCCAGAACGACCGCGTCCCGCACGCGGGCTGGCCCGTCGCGCTCGTCGTCGCCGAGACCTCCGAACAGGCCCGCGAGGCGGCCGAGGCCCTGGTCGTGACCTACGAACAGGAGCCGCACGACATCGGGTTCAGGGGCGACCGCCCCGACGCGTTCACCCTGGACGGGCACATGCCCGCGGTGACCGAGAAGGGTGACCTGGAGGCCGAACTCGCCGCCTCCGCACACGTCGTGGACGTCGAGTACACCACCCCCGAAGAACACCACGCCATGATGGAGCCGCACGCGGCGACCGCCCGGTGGGACGACGGGCGGCTCGACGTCGTCGACTCCAACCAGGGCACCACCTGGGTCGCCGACGAACTCTCCCGGATGTTCTCCCTCGACGCGTCCGCCGTGCGGGTGCGCTCCGAACACGTCGGCGGCGGCTTCGGCAGCAAGGGCGTGCGCGCCCACCAGGTGTCCGCCGTCATGGCGGCGACCGCGCTGCGGCGCCCGGTCCGCGTGGTCCTGAACCGCCGTCAGATGTTCTCGCTCACCGGCTACCGCAGCCCCACCGCACAGCGCGTCAGGCTCGGCGCCGACGCCGACGGGCGGCTGCGCGCCCTGGAGCACCGCTCGCTCAGCCAGACCTCGACGGTCTGGGACTTCGTCGAGCCCAGCGCCGGCGTGGCCCGGGTGATGTACGACGCCCCCGCCCACCGCACCGTGAACGAGGCGGTGCGGCTCGACGTGCCGTCGCCGACCTGGATGCGCGCGCCGGGCGAGGCCCCGGGCGCGTTCGCGCTGGAGGCCGCGCTCGACGAACTCGCCGAGCGGTGCGGCGTCGACCCGATCGAACTGCGCCTGCGCAACGAACCCGAACGGGGTCCGGTCTCCGGGATGCCGTTCGGCGGACGCCACCTCGCCGCCTGCTTCCGGGAGGGCGCCCGCCGCTTCGGCTGGGCGGACCGCGACCCGCGCCCCGGCCTGCGCCGGGAGGGGAACCTGCTGATCGGCACGGGCACGGCCGCCGCGTCCTTCCCCGCGGGCGCCGGTCCCTCCACGGCCGCGGTGACGGCGGAGGCGGACGGCACCTTCACCGTGCGGATCGCGGCGGCCGACATCGGCACCGGGGCCCGCACCGCGCTCACCCTGGTCGCCGCCGACGCGCTCGGGGTGGCGCCCGCGCGGATCCGGATGCGGATCGGCGACAGCGACTTCGGCCCCGCGATGATCGCCGGCGGTTCCAGCGGCACCCGCTCCTGGGCCTGGGCGATCACCGTCGCGGCCGACGGACTGCGGGAACGCCTGGCGGGGCGGACCGGCGTCCCGGCGGAGGGCATCACCGTGCGCTCCGACACCACCGAGGCCCTGGGCGCCCTCGCCCAGAAGGAACGGCACTCCTTCGGGGCGCAGTTCGCCGAGGTCGCCGTGGACGCCGCCACCGGCGAGGTGCGGGTGCGCCGCATGCTCGGGGTGTTCGCGGCGGGCCGGATCGTCAACCCGCTCACCGCGCGCGGACAGCTCGTCGGCGGAATGGTCTGGGGCATCTCCATGGCCCTGCACGAGGAGGGGATCCGCGACCGGGCCTCGGGCGGCCACTACAACGGTGACCTCGCGGGCTACCACATCGCCACGAACGCCGACGTGCCGGTCGTCGAGGCGGACTGGGTCGACGACCCGGACCCCGACGACCCGGTCGGCATCAAGGGCATCGGGGAGGTCGGCATCGTGGGAGCCGCGGCGGCCATCGCCAACGCGGTCTGGCACGCGACCGGGGTGCGGCACCGGAACCTGCCCATCCGGCCGGACCGGATCCTCGCCGCGGGCGGACCGCGTGTTTGACATCGCCGGTGAGCTGCACCGATGGCTCGACGAAGGACGGGAGTTCGCCGTCGCCACCGTGGTGTCCGTCAGCGGCAGCGCACCGCGCGGCCCCGGCGCCGCCCTCGCCGTCGACCGTGACGGCACGGTGATCGGCTCGGTCTCGGGCGGCTGCGTCGAGGGCGCGGTCCACGACCTGTGCCTCGAGGCGCTCGCCGACGGCGGGACGCGGGCGCAGCGGTTCGGGTACAGCGACGAGGACGCCTTCGCGGTCGGGTTGACCTGCGGCGGGACCATCGACGTCGGGGTCGTCCCGGTGGGCGCGGGCAGCCCCGCCCGCGCAGTGCTGCGGGCGGCCCTGGGCGCGGTGGTCCGCGGTGAGCCGGTGGCGCTCGCCCGGATCGTCCGGGGCCCGGCCGGGACGCTCGGCGGCGCGCTCCTGCTCCGCCCCGACGGGTCGTACGAGGGCACCCTCGCCGGCGGTCCCGAGCTGGACCGTACGGCGGCGGCCGGGGCGNNGCGGCGGCCCTGGCGCGGGCCGGCAAGTTCCTCGGCTACCACGTGACCGTCTGCGACGCCCGGCCGGTCTTCGCCACCCGGGCCCGGTTCCCGGAGGCGGACGAGATCGTGGTCGACTGGCCGCACCGCTACCTGCGTACCGCGGTCACCGACGGGCGCACGGTGCTGTGCGTCCTCACCCACGACGCCAAGTTCGACGTCCCCCTGCTGGCGGAGGCGCTGGCGATGCCGGTGGCGTTCGTCGGGGCGATGGGGTCACGCCGGACCCACGCGGACCGCCGGCGGCGGCTGCGCGAGGCGGGCGTGGGCGAGCGGGAGCTGGCCCGGCTCAGGTCGCCGATCGGGCTGGACCTCGGGGCGCGAACGCCGGAGGAGACCGCCCTGTCCATCGCGGCGGAGATCGTCGCGACCCTCCGGGGAGGCACCGGGGCCCCGCTGACCGGCATGCGGACACCCATCCACCGGGAGGAACGGGAGGCGGGAGTCCGGAGCGGGGG
>NZ_LIRG01000069.1 GCF_001419695.1 Streptomyces prasinopilosus | reverse complement strand
GTCTTGGGGGCGGGCGGTGATGGGGTCGATGGGGGGTGTCTGCTGGTCGCACCAGGTGAGGAAGAAGCCGATCTCGCGGGTGTATTCGGCGCGTGTGGAGGGGCGCAGCACCGAGTTCTCGAGCCAGGTGTGCAGCAGTTCCCATGCGTCCATGCCCCATAGTCTGCCCACCACAGTGATCAGTTACAAAACTTCCGAGGCACCTCACCCCTGATGGCGGGGTGGTTACGGTGTGCGCGAGAGTGCAGGGCGGGGTCGCGCGGACGCGGGCTGGAGTGTGGTGGCCTCGGAAGTTTTGTAACCACTTCGATCATGGGGCGGGGCGCGCGGGCCCTGGTCGGTGCTGCTGGAGCACACGTTAGGCCCGCGGGCGGGAGACGTTCCCCCTGCGCCGCGGTGGCGTGCCCGGGAAGCGAAGCGGCGCCCTCCCCGGTGGAGAGGACGCCGCGGCCGGGCGGGACAGGGCCGGTCAGTAGTCGGTGCCGGGGATCGCCTCGTCCGGCCGCTCGGTCTCCTGGCCCAGGGTCCGGCACACGACGCACTGGTGGTCGAACTCGGTGGCCTCGTGGCACCGGCTGATCTCGTCAGCGGTGAACTGGTCGAACATGCGGGTCTCCTCTTCGTACTCGGGGCAGTCGGGCTGGTGGTAGTCGGCGTCGTTCGGGCAGGTGCACTCGGGGCTGTCGGGCCGGGAGCAGCCGGGCTCGTGGGCGGCGGCGGCACAGCAGCGGGAGCAGTCGCAGTCCCGGGTGCGGGCCAGGAACGGCGGCCGGCACGGGCCGGGGTGGTCGACGGGCGCCCAGACGCGGGAGGGGCAGACCTCCTCGATGGCGGCGGACGCGGCGAGGGCGGTACGGAGCGAGTCGGTGGCGTTCATGGGGTTCCCTTCTACAGGACGCCTAGGTGTCACAGGCCGGGTATGGCGTCTTGGTCGATGTCGAAGCGCGGGCTGGTGTGCCGGGGCTCGGGATCGCAGGTCGGCCCGTATCCGCGGCGTTTCGATTCGGGGTCGGTCAACTCGTGAGGACACCCGGGCGCCTTGCACCAGACGCGGGCCCGCTGCCCGGGGTCGATGAGCAGCGCTTTCTGCCGTCGATCGTCCATGAGGTCAGTGTGGTCCCTGCGTTGGGCTGGTGGTTGCGGAGCAAAATTTGTATGCTGGCCGCACGCTTCGCTTGTGACTAGGCCACTCCCCGGTTCGGGAAGTGGCCTTCGTTGTGTCCGGGGTCAGGCGCTGCGCGGCTGCCAGTGCACGGGGTCGTTGCCGGTGCCGAAGCAGGTCGGGCAGTTCCCGGTCTCCATGTCGCAGTCTTCGCAGCCGTACCCGTTGCATTCCGGGTGGGCGCCGTCGCCCTGGCAGGTGCGGCAGTCGTACATAGGGGGTCTCCTTCTGGTCAGGCGGCGAGCTGGTGGGCGGCCTGCTCGAAGAGGCGGGCCGCGGTGAGGTCCTTGGGGCGGTAGACGGCGAGGCGGGCGGTGAACGCGGCGCGGTCGTAGAGCTTGACGGGAACGGTCTTGGTGCGGCGGCCGCGCAGCTTGACGTCAGTGTGGATGAGGGCGGTGGGGGTGGTTCCCCGGGAGAAGGCGCCGGCGTAGCGCTTGGCGGTGGTGTCGTCGATGCCGGCGGCGACGAGGTGGGTGCGGGCGGTCTGGGGGGTGCCGGTGTTGATGGCGCGGCGGGCGCGGGTGGCGGCGCGCTGGGTGCGGGTCCGGTTGCGGATGGTCTGGCGGGCCTGGCGGCTGCGAGCGTTCATCGTGGGCTCCCCCTTGGTTGGTGCGGTGTGACCACAGTAGCGCGATAAACATTGCATTGCAATGCACGAGCGCGTACTGTTGAACCCGTTGGGGCGCCGCCCCGACCGCCACACCCGACGGGCATGGCGCTGCAATGCAGACTGGAGGACACTGAGGTGGCTAACGCCCCCACGCGCCCGCCCACCTATCGGTCCGGGCGGCGCCCGCCGAAAGGACACCGCCGCGTGCCCCGTCCCATGCGCGAACAGCTGACCGTCATCGCCGACTTCTGCGAGGAGAAGGGCCGCCCCGACTACGCGGCCGAGCTCCGCACCCTCGCCGGCCCTGGCGGCTGGTCCCAACTGCGCGAAGGCGCGGGTTCGGGCGCGTACACCACGAACATTCCGCTGACCATGCACATCGGGCTCCGGGACGCGCTGAAGGCGGCTGCGGAGAAGCAGCGGAAGAACTTGAGCGGTCTGGTCACGCAGGGGCACGGCAAGGTGCTGGCCGGCGACTGGACGCCGCCGGAGCCGGCCCGGTCCTCACTGAAGGGCAAGCGGGTCGTGCTGAACGTGACGGTCGAGGACAGTCTGCGCGGTCAGCTCCGGGAGCGGCTTCCCGCCCTTGGTAAGGAGCTGGGTTACGCCCGGAAGCTCACGGAGTCGTGGGTGGCGATCTCGTACCTGCGGGAGAAGTTGGGCGTCACGGACGAGGACGTGGCCGCGTTCGCGCGGGTCGCTGAGCTGAACAAGGCCGAGTAGCGGCCCCGGGCGGGGCCGGCCTGGACGCCGACAACCAGACCGGCCGCCGCCCGCACATCATCGAGTACAACCCCATAGGAGAGACCTCACATGGCTCAGGCCACGCAGGCCGCCGCGAACGCGGGCGGTCCCACTCAGCACACCCGTTTTCAGTTCAAGAAGGCCACCAAGGAGCAGGCCAAGGCGCGCGTCGCCCTGGACGGGCCGTCCGGGTCGGGCAAGACCTACACGGCGTTGACGATCGCCACGGCGCTGGGTTCGCGGATCGCGGTCATCGACACCGAACGCGGCTCCGCCTCCAAGTACGCCAACGAGTTCGCGTTCGACGCGCTGGAGCTGTCCTACTTCTCCCCGGAAGACCTGGTGGAGGCGCTCGCCGCGGCGCAGGCCGGAGGCTACGACGTGGTCGTGGTCGACTCGCTGTCGCACTTCTGGTCCGGGACGGGCGGCATGCTGGAGCAGGTCGACCACGCGGCGAAGAAGGGCTTCGGCGGGAACAGCTTCGGCGGGTGGAAGGAGGCCCGGCCGATGGAGCGCCGCATGGTCGATGCGCTGGTCGCCTACCCGGGCCATGTGATCGTGACGATGCGGTCGAAGACGGACTACGTGCTGGAGGCCAACGACCGGGGCCGTCAGGTGCCGCGGAAGGTCGGGCTGAAGCCGGAGCAGCGCGAGGGCTTGGAGTACGAGTTCGACATCGTCGGGTCGATGGACTTCGAGAACACGCTGGTGGTCACCAAGTCGCGGGCCCGGAGTTTGACGGGTGCGGTGGTGAAGGAGCCGGGGATCGAGTTCGGGCAGCAGATCAAGGCGTGGCTGGAGGACGGCAGCACGGTGGAGCCGGTGGAGGACCTCATCACGGAGGCGAACCGGCCGGAGGCGACGTTCGAGGATCTGGGCGCGTTGATGCGGAAGGTGCGGGCGCGCCGGCTGGAGGGGGCGCCGATGTTGTCTCCGGAGGGGCAGCCGACGACGCTCGGGGAGCGGATCCAGGAGCGGGGTAAGCAGATGCGTCGGGCCGTCCAGGGCGGCGACGCGGAGCGGGGCGCGGCATGAACGGTCACCGCGTCGGTGTGGGCGTCCGTGAACGGTTGTACGTCTCGACCACGGACACGTTCGACCCCGCCGAAGACCTGGACTTCATCGCAATCGAGTACGCCATCAACGGCGAGCGGGTGAAGCTGACCACCGGGGAGAAGATCTATGCCGCGCGGATCCTTGACGGCCGCGGCTTCAGCCTGAAGGCCGTTGGGCAGCTCATTGGGTCCGATAGCTCGACCGTCACCGGCTGGAAGAACAACGGCTGGAAGCCCGGTGGTGCCCACCCCAAGACTCGCGTGAGGCAGGCCAGGCCGGAGCCCGTCTGTGGTGAGCCTCGCATGTACCGCCGGCATCTCAAGGCTGGGGAGTCCTGCGACGTCTGCCGGGCCGCGAACGCGGCTGCTGACCGCCGCTACCGCCTCACCGGTAGCCGTAAGGAGGCGTCGTGAGTCCGAGCGCTCGTTACGCCAAGCGCACGCTGACTGAGTGGGATGAGCTGATGGTCTCTCTCGGTTTGGAGCCGTCGACGTCGGCGCAGATGGGTCCGCCGCCGATGCCGCGTGAGCACGGTACGCCTCGGGGTGCGCGGCAGCACTGGAAGGAACGCGAACGGCTCTGTGCCCCGTGCCGGGATGCGTACAACGCCTGGCAGGAGGAGTACCGGGCCGGTGGTCAGTACCGTCTCACTCGGCTCCCGGACGATCGCCGGCGGGAAGTTGAGTCCCTGCTTCGTGCTGGTCTCAGTGACTGGGCTGTTCACCGGCAGACTGGCGTTGCCCGCACCACGGTTGCCCGTTACCGGAAAGACTTCGGTCTGCCAAAGCACGGGGCTCATAAGACTGCTGCATGATCCCGGGGCCCTTCGGGTCCTCGATACGGGGCCTGCCGTCGTGCGGGCCCCTTGGAGGTTCCGTCCTCCCTGAAGTCCCCTTCCTGGGGCGTCCCGTATCACCTCACCCGTCCCCGGCTGTTCGCCGAATCGAGGTCCGTCATGTCTGAACCCGTCCGCTGGGTGATCCCGGCTCTCCTGGTCGTCTCTGTGCTCGGTGTCGTGCTGGCCGTGTGGTGGGAGCGGCGCCGGCCGTTGGCGTACACGCGGAGCCGGGAGTACCTGGCCCGGCGGGAGGAGTGGCGGTCGATGCCGGCGGTGGTGCAGGCGGCGCATGACGAGGCGGTGCTGGACGCGCAGGAGGCTGCGGCGGCTCGGGCGGGGGAGTCGTCGGTGGTGCGGACGGCTGAGCTGATCGTGGCCGCGGAGTGGGCGCGTTCGATCACGGAGAAATGACCATCCCTTCCCCTGATGTTGGAGGTGAGTGCCATGGTGGCGCGCACTGTTTCTGCCGCCGTGGCGTTTGCCGCGGCGGTTGCCGTTTACGCCCTGGTGCAGGCCCGGGATCGCCGGCTCAGGCGTGAGGCGGTGTCGCAGCGGTTGATGGCCGGGTGTGCGGCCCGGGACAACGTGGCTCTGCGGGGACAGTTGGACGTGTTCCGGCTGCGGTTGTCCCGGGAGGTGACGCCAGCCGCCGCGCCGTCCGCTCCGGCCGGTGTCCCGGCTTTCCCGGGCCCCTCGCCCGCTCCCTCGGCCGCTCCGCCTGCTCCGGCTGCTGCCCGGTCCGTGCCCGGCCTGGTGGCCGACGCCGTGAATCCTGCCCCCTGTTCCCCGATAGCCCCGTCCTCGGAAGGAGACACCCCATGACCGACTCGATCGCTCTCAGGAGAGCGTGGGAGAAGCACCCGCACTTCCGGTACCGCGGGTGTGCTCCGGACGTGGACCAGCCGTCCCGGGCGGCGGGGGATACGGCCCTGTCGCTGGACGCGTGGCACGGGGAGGACCTGGATGGTGGTGAGCCGCAGCGGGTGCGGGAGGCCCGGCAGGCGGCCGCGGTGGAGGTGTGCCTGAACTGCCCGGTGATGGTCCAGTGCGACGCCTACGCCAACTCGGTGGTGGTGGAGGGCGGGAAGGCACGGTTGGCGGAGCCGGACGGGATCTGGGGTGGCCGGCTGGCGTTGGAGCGGCATCGGGCGTTCATCCGGCGCCGGCACGAGGTGGCCGCGCAGGCGCCGGTGCGGCAGATGCGGACGCCGCAGCGGTTGCGGGTTCTCGAGGCGCTGGCCGTGCACGCGGAGGCGGAGGCGGTTGCCCAGGCGGCGGGGGTGGACGTCAGGACGGCGAACTGGCAGCGCTCCCGGCTCGTCACGCAGCTGAACCTGGACAAGGGGACCGCGACCCGCCGAGAGCTGCTGGCCGCGGCCGTCGACCAGGGGCTGCTGGACGAGTCGGTGGTGGTGGCGGATGACGGAACGGTGCCCGCGGTGCCGCCGCCGGTGCCGTCGTCCGGGTCGTCGCCGTCCTCGAGACCCGCCCCGTCCGCGGAGGCCGTGCCGTCGGTGGAGGTACCGGGGGCGTCGGGCGGGCTGTCGTCCGGGTCGGTGCCTGCGGTGGGCCGGCTGCGTGCGTCTCGCCCGCGGCGTGGCCGCCGCTCCCGGGTCACGATCGCGGGCCCCGGGCAGCTCCCCCTCTTCGACACCCCGCCCCCTTCCTCGTCCGCGCCCGTCGTGTCTCTCCGTTCCGTCCCTGTCTCTCTTGGAGCCGCAGCATGAACCACATCCCTGCCACCACCCCCGCCTCCTCCGACGACGTCCAGGACGGCGTCCTCGAGGACGAGGCGTTCGAGACGATGCGCACGGATGCCGTGCTGACGGGGCGTGCGATGTCGTCGGGTGAGTTCCTGGCGGGTCTGATCGCGAACGCCGAACTGGAGACGGTGGGCCGTCCGGACAAGCTGGCGCGGGATCTGTTCCCGGACGTGGACCCGGTGGTGGTGCAGCGCATCTGGGATCGGGCGTTGGCGGTGGGTCTGCATGCGGGTCGCCGGTCGGTGATGCCGCGGTTGTACCGGGATGAGATGGACCGGATAGCGGGGGCGCTCGAGGAGGCGGGCTTCCACGCGATGGGCGGGAGTGTGGCGCGGTCGCGGCGTCTGGTGGCTCCGGAGGTGCCGCATCCGGCGGACGGCGAGGCGGCGGACGGGCACTGACGGGCCGTGTCAGATCCGATAGGGGTAGGCGGCGAGCGCGATGCGGGCCGCCTCCGGGAGGTCGGGGTGGCGGTGGAAGGGGCGGACCGTGTGGAGCAGGGTGCACCACAGTTGCCATGCCGCTTCTTCGTCGGCCCCGGCGTGCTCGGTGAGTTGCTCGGTGAGTTGCCAGGCTGCGGTTTGTGCTGCTTGGCGCAGGGCGCGGGGCAGGCTGAGCAGTTCGAGGGCGTCGGTGCTGAAGTGCTGTCCGTGCGGGATGTACCGCTGGAGGCTTTGCTCGGCTTCCTCGGTGCGGATTTCTACGAAGGTGGTGATGGCGCGGATGGCGGGGAGGTCGGGGAGGTCTCGGGTTTCGGTCATGGCGCCGCAGCGTAGCGTCTGACGGCCCGTCGCCCGTTGGTGTGATCAGTCCGACGAACGACACAAGGGGAAGGACCTGGGACAGTGGCCGCTTCAACCGGTAGCATGTGGTACACGTCAGACGACCATTCAGATTAGGTCGCTGGCCACAAGACAGAGGAACGGCCCCGCAGTGGTCCTGGTGCTGGTAACACCGGGTGCGGGGCCGGGCCGACACTCAACAGCTGCGAAGGTGCCGACATGGCAAAGAGTACCCGGACATCCGGACGATCAGACAGTGCAACCTCAGCCACCGCCGTGAAGATCACACCGGCGATGCAGGCGGGTCCTGTCACCACTACCCCCTCAGCCGCATGACCGCCCAGGGCGGGGACCTCCTCGCCTGGTTGGACAACGCCATCGGCGAGCGCGAGCGGATGGCACAGGAATCGGTTGAGCAGGCCACTGTGAACCTGGCAGGGGCAGAGGCGTCCTCTGTCAGTGTTTGGCGCGTGATCGAGCGTCCCGCGACTGGAACGTTCGTGGCGACGTGCGACCAGTGGGATCGGGTCGCGGAAGTGGTGCCCACATACGGTGGCGCGCACGCTGAGCACATCGCGGCGAACGACCCCGCCTCGGTCCTGCGTCGCTGCGCCGCCGACCGGAAACTCATCGCTGAAGTTCGCCGTACCGCCGCGAACGCCAAGTACCACCCCAGCTCTGAGCCGTATGCGGCTTGGGCTGAGGCCATGCAGCGCGCCCTGGAGCTGGTAGCTGAGGGCTACGGCTGGACTGGGCAGACCCCACCCATTGAGGGAGATCGAGTGACGTAGTGAGTAGCTGAGGCGGGAGGTTCCTGGGCCCCTTGGCGGGGGCTCATCCTCTACCGCCTGGCCGCTGGTGTTGGCGCACCGTGCGCGGCCTTCGTGCAACGGCCCCGAGTTGGCTCTCGGAGCTAAGGCCCGAACTTCGATCCGGTTTGGCGACCGGCCCGATTCGAGCGACTTTCAAAGGTTCGGTCAGAACCACTTTCACCACCAGGCGGGCTTTTACGTCCCGCAGGACGGCAGGTACATAGTGCCTCAGCGCACCCCCGACTGTCACGTTCAGCGCCCCACCGCGCCGGAAACCTCCGCAAACGTCCCCCACAGGGACGGCACCCAGTGCCTCCCCGTGCCCCCCGCACACCAGTGGCTGCACGCCACCACCGGCCGCATCGCCACCTGCCCGCACTCCTGGATGCAGGCCGTCCACTGGGTCCACGGCAGCGGCCACTACACCCCCCAGCGCACCGGCGGCCCCCGCGCCATGAACACCACCACCCTCGCCGTCGCCCAGGAAATCAGCGCGCTGAAGGAGTGCCGGCCCTCCGTCGACTACCTCGCCCGCAAGCTGAAGGTGTCCGTGCGCACCGTCAAGTACCACCTGGGCATGCTCCGAGAAGCCGGCCTCCTCGTGTACCGCAGCAAGGGCACCCGCATCCGCGGCGGCGGCAACCAGGCCTCCGTCTTCGAGCGCACCATCCCCCACGCCTTCGACCACGCCCTCGGTATCCGGACCACCGGCGAAGGGGTGCAACGCCGTCCCGTCGGCGCCGCCCCCGAGCACCGCACCCTTCTCGGAAAGCTCGCCAAGAAGGCCGCCCGGAAGGTACGCCGCCCCCACCGCCGCACCCCCCTTTCGGGCGGTACCCGTTGCACCCCAATGCAGGTGGGTACTTCCGGCACTTCTTCTGCGGCTGGTACTCACTCCCCCCCTGAGAGCAAGCTCGCAAGCGGGGAAACCAAGTCCCCCACCCCCAAGTCATCGAAGCGCGGGCCGCGAACCCTGAACAAGGTCGGCCGCCGCTACCAGCTCGCCCGCCAGCTCATCGAGACCGTGCCGTGGCTGCGGAGCGCGTCCGTTCCCCGCATCGCGTGGATCGTCCGCCACGTCGCCGACGAAGGCTGGACCGCCCTGGAGGTCCAGGCCATCGCCGAAATGGACCGGCCCATCCAGCCCGGGGAGGCTCGCCGCCCGTCGGGAATGCTCGCCAACCGGCTCGGACAGCGGCACCTGCTGTTCACCACCGCGGCCCGCCGCCAGACCGCAGTGGAGGCGTGGCAGGACTCCCGCGTCCAGGAGCAGGCCCGGCACGCTGAGACCGGCTACGGCGACCTTGGTGAGGGCCCCAAGAGCCCCGCCGCCCGCCGCGCCATGGACGAAGCCTTCGCCGCCATCCAGGCCCGCCTCACACCCGTCGTGGAGGAGCCCGTCGACCTGATGCCGGTGGCCCTCGAGGACCTGTCCCGCGAGGAGATCATCGCGGCCCGCCTGGACGGCATGAAGAACCCGGAAGCCGTCCTCTCCGCGATCGGCCTGCTGGGCGAGCGCGACGCCCGCCGCCTGTACACCAACCGGCTCGTCGACCAGACCCTCGCCCTCGAAGCCATCAACGCCCGCCGCGACACCTTCGCCCCCGCCTTCTGAGGAGACCCCGTCATGCCCAAGAAGACCAAGAACCGCAGCAGCCGTCAGGCCAAGCAAGTCCGACAGGCCCGTGCCCTCGCCACCCGGCGGGAAGGCCAGATCCGCGTCACCTGGCAGAAGACGTTCGAGGCGTTCCGCCAGGCCGTCATCGACGGCTACTTCACCACCGTCGGCGAGAACGGCCAGCCCGCCCGCGTCACTGTGGCCAGCATCCGGGAGCGCGTTGAAGCCGGCCTCGCCAGCGACCCGAACGAGGGCCCGCTGGACGGCCTGCGCGAGCTGGTCGGCATCCTCACCATCGAGCTCGAGATGGGCGGCTTCCGGCTGCGTCCGGACGGCTTCTGGGAGATCCCGGAGGAGTACCGGGTCGAAGCCGACGGGCAGGAGATCGCGCCGCCCATGGCCACCGAGATCGAGGCCGCCTTCCACGGGTGGCCGAACGACTGGGCGCCCCGGGCCGCGACCGCCCTGGACGGGAAGGCGCAGCCGTGACCGACACCCCGCCCGCGTCCGGCGCCGACCTCGCCCGCATGGCGCTCGCCGCCGCCCGCGCCACCGCCAAAACCCAGCCCGCCCCCGGCCCGAAGAGGAC
>NZ_LIRG01000689.1 GCF_001419695.1 Streptomyces prasinopilosus | reverse complement strand
CCGGTGCGGCCGGCGCGGCCGTCGTCGTGCCGGCGGTCCCCGTCACCGCGTTGTTCGCCGGGGCCGGGGCCTGAGGGGCGCCCGGCTTGTAGTCGGCGAAGAAGTCCCACCAGGCCCGGTCGACCGAGTTCGGGTCCTGGAGGTACTGCTGGTAGATCTCGTCGACGAGCCACTCGTTGGCACCGAAGGCCGCGGCAGGGTTCTTGCCCGCTTGGTCGGTGTCGGTCGAGATGCTCGAGTTACTGGGGGACTGTGGCGACACGGCGTCAACCGCCCTCTTCCGCTTCACAAGATGATGGACAGCGGAAATTAAGGCTACGCCTCCCCGGCCGAGAAGGTCAGGCCGGGCCCGTTCAACGTCGCGTAAGTCACATCTCTGAGGGTGTTTCGGTGCGGGAAATGGCGGGAAACAAGCGTGGTTCCGCGCTGTCGCGGCGCAGTGGGCACGGGTCGGCCGCGGCCCGGGGCGCCCGCTCCGCGGGCCTGCGCGCGCATCCGGGTCCGCTCACACGTGTCCATCAGCGCGAACGCGGATGGATCTTGTGGTTCCGCTGGGCACCTTACGTCAACTTGGCGAGGGAGAAGTTCCCGGAAGGGTGATAAGAATTCGGCAGCCCCGCTCGGATTCGGCCACTCCGATCCGTCCGCCGTGGAGATCGACGGCCCAGCGGGCGATCGCCAGGCCGAGACCGGTGCCTCCGTCGCTGCCCGGACCGTGCGGCTGGTTGACGCTGCCGCGGTTGAACCGCTCGAAGACGCGGTGCCACTCGGTCCGCGGAATGCCGGGCCCCTCGTCCAGGATCTCCAGCCGGAGCGAGTCCGGCTGCGGGCCGGGCCGCGCCCTGACCGTCACCCGGCCGTGCGGCGGGCTGTGCTTGACCGCGTTGTCGATGAGATTGGCGACGACCTGGTGGATGCGCTCCGGGTCGACGTACGCGGTGAGCTCCGGCGGCCTGACGTCGAGGCTCAGGTGGACGTCCGTGCGGGTGTGGCCGCCGGAACCGGTGGTCATGCCAGCGCGCGCGGAGGCGACCATGTTGGCCTCCTTGAGCACGCCGGACAGGTACGGCCACACCTCGAACCGCTGCCGCCGCAGTGGGACGACCCCGTTGTCCAGGCGGGACAGGTCCAGAAGCGTCTCCACGAGGCGCCCCAGCCGCTCGGTCTGCTTCAGCGCCGTGCGCATGGTCTCGGGGTCGGCCTCGGTGACGCCGTCGACGATGTTCTCCAGCACCGCGCGCAGACCCGCGATGGGGGTGCGCAGCTCGTGCGAGACGTTGGCCACCAGCTCCTTGCGCTGGTGGTCCTGCGCCTCCAGCTCGTCGGCCATGACGTTGATGGTCTGGGCCAGGTCGCCCAGCTCGTCCCAGCGGTTCTCGCGGACCCGGCGGGTGTAGTCGCCGTGCGAGATGGACCGGGCCACCGCGTTCATGTCGTCCAGCGGCGCGGTGAGGGAGTGCGCCACGAACTGGGTGATGAGCAGGGTGGCGATCATCGAGAAGACCGTGATGAAGCGCAGCTCCGTCTCGGTCTGCACCGCGATCATCGACAGTCCGGTGGTGATCAGCACCGCGATGACGACCAGCGCGCCCAGCTTGGTCTTGATGGAGAACGGACGGACGCCGCCCCAGGGGCCGGGGTCCCCGGGGGCCCTCCGCCCGGCCGGCCCGTCGCTCATGGCGTCGGCGTCTCCAGGGCGTAGCCCACGCCGTGCACGGTGCGGATGCGCTCGGCGCCGATCTTCCGGCGCAGCGCCTTGATGTGGCTGTCGACGGTCCGGGTGCCGGAGGCGTCCGCCCAGTCCCAGACCTCGGCCAGCAGCTGCTCCCGGGAGAGCACCGCGCGGGGCGTGTTCGCCAGGCACACCAGGAGGTCGAACTCGGTGGGCGTCAGGTG
Source organism: Streptomyces prasinopilosus (assembly GCF_001419695.1). Lineage (GTDB taxonomy): Bacteria > Actinomycetota > Actinomycetes > Streptomycetales > Streptomycetaceae > Streptomyces > Streptomyces prasinopilosus. The sequence continues at coordinate 8,830 of NZ_LIRG01000689.1, read as the reverse complement.
GACGTCCTCGCTGCGCACCCGGACCCGGCGCTGCGCGTGGTCGATCTCCAGTTCGCCCAGGCGCAGGATGCCGCTGCGCGGGGTGGAGGCCGCCAGGGCCGCCCGCTCCATGCGGCGCAGCAGCACGTGCACGCGTGCCGCCAGTTCCCGCATGGAGAACGGCTTGGTCATGTAGTCGTCGGCGCCGACACCCAGCCCGACCAGCATGTCGGTCTCGTCGTCGCGCGCGGTCAGCATCATCACCGGCACCGGCCGCTGGGCCTGCACGCGCCGGCAGACCTCCAGGCCGTCGAAGCCCGGCAGCATGATGTCGAGGATCAGCAGGTCGGGCTGCCAGGCCTCCGCGGTGTCGACGGCGGACGGACCGTCGCCCGCCGTCTGCACCAGGAATCCCTCGGCACGAAGGCGGGTCGCGATGGCGTCCACGATCGTCGCGTCGTCCTCGACCACCAGGACCCGGCGCTGTGCGCCCGGGGTGGCCGCCGCCGTGCCGTTGTGGGAGGTGTGTGTCTGCTCCATCGCCCGCCCCTGAAGTGTGCTTCCCGGAATCCGTGGGGTGAATCCGTCCCTGCGCATGACTGCGATTGACGCTTGAATGATCCGCGTCCGTGCAGCAGCGTACGGGGAGTCACCACGGCTTTGCTATCCAGGTCGGACGGCGAGGTGCACGACGTCCGGAACGCCCCGGGCAACGGGGATCTCTTCGGTACGGACCTGCTGGAACCCGGCATTGCGCAAGGTTTCCTCGAAATCCGCGGACGGCCGGGCGGACCACACCGCGAGTACTCCGCCGGGGGTCAGCACCCGCGCGCAGTCCTGGAGCCCGGCGGCGGAGTAGAGCCCGTCGTTGCCCTCGGTGACCGTCCAGTCGGGGCCGTTGTCGATGTCGAGGCACAGCGCGTCGAACGTGTCGGACGTCTCATGGACGTACGCCACCAGGTCCGCCTCGACGATCTCCGCGCGGGGGTCGGCGAGAGCGCGCGCGGAGAACTCGGCCAGGGGGCCCGCGCGGTGCCACTCGATGACGGCGGGTTCGCGCTCCACCACCGTGATGCGGCCCCAGCGGGGCGCGGCGGCGGCGTGCGCGAGGGAGAAGCCGACGCCCAGTCCGCCGATGAGGACGCGCGGGTCCGGCCGCGGGCCGTGCCCCGCGCGGGTGTCGGAGGCGTCGAGCGCGGCCAGGGCGGCGTCGACCAGCAGGCGCTCCGAGCGGCCGTCGGAGGTGTCCATCAGGAAGCAGCCGTTCGCGATGATCTGCAGCAGGCCGCCGTGCCGGCGGAGGACCACCTCCCCGTACGGGCCCTCGCGGCGGTCCAGGACTTCGGGAATGTCGTAGGGGGTGGACATGCGTTCATCCTGGCAGCACTCCCCGTCCGGCGGGGCGCCGCCCGTCGTCCCGGGCCGTTCCCGGGCGGCGACCGGCACTCCCCGGCGGCCTCCGCGGACTCCTGCGGGCGGCCCCTCTGCGGCTCCCGGCGGGGCTCGGCGGACCTCGGGAGCCTCGACGGCCGGGCGACCCCGGCAACCCCGGCGATCCCGGGCGGACCCGGCAGGCCGGGGCGGACTCGGGCGGAAGCGGCGCTCCGAGGGGCTCCTCACCCGCCGGTCGCCGGGTGATCGCTGAGAGCGAACGCCGTCGTGCGCGACCCGGGAACAATCAAGGGCTCAGGAGCATTGAGCCGGTGTAACTCAACTTGACTGCCGAAGGGGAGATCATGGCTGCTGAGTCCGCATCGCTCGCCCTGCCCGTGCTGCCGCTCGACGACGAGGTCGTGCTGCCCGGGATGGTGGTCCCGCTGGACCTGAACGACCCCGAGGCGCGCGCCGCGGTGGAGGCCGCCCAGGCCGCCGCCGCGTCGGAGCCCGGGAAGCCCAGGGTCCTGCTGGTGCCACGCATCGACGGGACCTACGCCGCCACCGGCGTCCTGGGCACGGTCGAGCAGGTCGGCAGGCTGGCCGACGGCGACCCGGGCGCCCTGATCCGGGGCCGGGACCGGGTGCGGATCGGCGCCGGGACGACCGGGCCGGGGGCCGCGCTGTGGGTGGAGGGCACCCGGATCGAGGAGACCGTGCCGGAGCGCCCCGCGGGGTCGCCCCTCCGTCCGGGCAAGGGGGACCCCTATCCCGGCCAGGTGGCGGAACTGGTCACCGAGTACAAGGCGCTCGCCACCGCCTGGCTGCGCAAGCGCGGCGCCTGGCAGGTCGTCGACCGCGTCCAGGCCATCGACGACGTCTCCGCCCTGGCCGACAACTCCGGCTACTCGCCGTTCCTCTCCACCGAACAGAAGCTGGCCCTGCTGGAGACCACCGACCCGGTGGCCCGCCTGAAGCTGGCCACCCAGCAGCTGCGCGACCACCTCGCCGAGCAGGACGTCGCCGAGTCCATCGCCAAGGACGTCCAGGACGGCGTCGACAAGCAGCAGCGCGAGTTCCTGCTGCGCCGCCAGCTGGAAGCCGTGCGCAAGGAACTGCGCGAGCTGAACGGCGAGCAGGAGGGCGAGGACTCCGACGACTACCGGAGCCGCGTCGAGGCCGCGGACCTGCCGGAGAAGGTGCGCGAGGCCGCGCTCAAGGAGGTCGACAAGCTGGAGCGCTCCTCCGACCAGTCGCCCGAGGGCTCGTGGATCCGCACCTGGCTCGACACGGTGCTGGAGATGCCGTGGAACGAGCGCACCGAGGACGCGTACGACATCCGGGGCGCCCGGTCCGTGCTCGACGCCGAGCACGCCGGCCTGACGGACGTGAAGGAACGCATCACCGAGTACCTGGCGGTGCGTAAGCGGCGCGCCGACCGCGGGCTGGGCGTGGTCGGGGGCCGGCGCGGCGGCGCCGTGCTCGCCCTCGTCGGCCCGCCCGGCGTCGGCAAGACCAGCCTCGGCGAGTCCGTCGCCCACGCGATGGGCCGCAAGTTCGTCCGGGTCGCCCTCGGCGGCGTCCGCGACGAGGCCGAGATCCGCGGCCACCGGCGCACGTACGTCGGCGCGCTGCCCGGCCGGATCGTGCGGGCCGTCAAGGAGGCCGGGTCGATGAACCCGGTGGTGCTGCTCGACGAGATCGACAAGGTGGGGTCGGACTTCCGGGGCGACCCGTCCGCCGCCCTCCTCGAAGTGCTGGACCCGGCACAGAACCACACCTTCCGCGACCACTACCTGGAGGTCGAGCTGGACCTCTCGGACGTCGTCTTCCTCGCCACCGCCAACGTCCTGGAGGCCATCCCGGAGGCGCTGGCGGACCGGATGGACATCGTCCGCCTGGACGGCTACACCGAGGACGAGAAGGTCGTCATCGCCCGCGACCACCTGCTCCCGCGCCAGCTGGAGCGCGCCGGGCTCGCCGCCGACGAGGTCGCCCTCGACGAGGGCGCGCTGCGCAAACTGGCCGGCGAGTACACGCGCGAGGCGGGCGTCCGCACCCTGGAGCGGTCCATCGCACGGCTGCTGCGCAAGGTCGCGGCCCAGCACGAACTGGGCGAGCGGGAACTGCCCCTCACGGTCGGGGAAGACGATCTGCGCGGTCTGCTCGGACGGCCGCACCACGTGCCCGAGTCCGCCCAGGAACCGGCCGAGCGCCGCACCGCCGTCCCCGGCGTGGCCACCGGACTCGCGGTGACCGGCGCCGGCGGTGACGTCCTCTACGTGGAGGCGTCCCTGGCCGACCCGGAGACGGGTGCCGCCGGACTGACCCTGACCGGTCAGCTGGGCGACGTGATGAAGGAGTCGGCGCAGATCGCGCTGAGCTTCCTGCGGTCCCACGGCGCCGAACTGGAGCTCCCGGTCGGCGACCTGAAGGAGCGGGGCGCGCACATCCACTTCCCGGCGGGCGCGGTGCCCAAGGACGGTCCGAGCGCGGGCATCACGATGACCACCGCCCTGGCCTCGCTGCTCTCCGGCCGCCTGGTCCGCACGGACGTGGCGATGACCGGCGAGGTCTCGCTGACCGGCCGGGTGCTGCCGATCGGCGGGGTGAAGCAGAAGCTGCTCGCGGCGCACCGGGCGGGGATCACCACCGTGATCATCCCCAAGCGCAACGAGCCCGACCTGGACGACGTCCCCGCCCACGTGCTGGACGGGCTCGACGTCCACGCCGTGACCGACGTCCGCCAGGTCCTGGAGCTGGCGCTCGCGCCGGCGACGAACGGAGCGGCGCCGGAGGTCCCGGTGGCGGTGTGACGGCGTCACCGGACGAGTGGCGGCCCGGCCCCCGTGAGGGAGGTCCGGGCCGCCGCCCGTCCGGCACCGGGACCGACCGCACGGCGCCGGGGGTCGCCGGGGCCGGAGGCCGCCGTCGGGCCGGGCCTGCGAAATACTGGTGGGGCCCCAGCGGCGCCGCCACTCGGCGGGACCGTGGACGACCGGTGAGACCGAGGCAGGGACTGACGTGCACGAAGGCGGGAACGGCGGCGGTGAGGACACCTCGTCCCAGACGCCCGGCAGTGGTGTGGACCGGCCCGGGTTCCTCGCGCTGGAAAGGGAGCTGACGGTGCTGCTGCGCCGCGCCAGGGCCAGCCAGGGCGAGATGTCCCGCGCGGTCCACCCCGACCTGGAACCGTCCGCGTACGGGCTGCTCGTCCGCCTGGACGAGTGCGGCAAGCAGCGGGCCACCGAACTCGCCGCCTTCATCGGCGTCGGCAAGGCGACCATGTCGCGCCAGCTGCACGCCCTGGAGGAACTCGGACTCGTCACCCGCGAACCGGACCCCGCCGACGGCCGCGCCTGGCTGGTCGCCCTCACCCCGGAGGGCCGCGACAGGACGGGCAGGGTCCGCGAGGCCCGCCGCGCGCGCTACGCCGGCAGCCTCGCCGACTGGGACCCCGGCGAGGTCGTGGAACTCGCGCGGCTGCTGCGCCGGCTGAACCGGGGGATGGAGAAGTAGCGGAAGCCGTCGGGGGCGCCCGGCCACCCGCGGACCGCTCGGCCACCGGCGAGCCGCCCGGCCACCCGCGGGGCGGCCCCCGCCCGTCCGCCGGGACCGGGGGCTCAGAACTCCACGTACACGACCGTCGCGTCGTCGTGCGTCTTGCTCCGGCCGAGCAGCACCCGGTCCGCGTCCGCCCGCTCCAGGGCCCGGACGCGGTCCACCAGCTCCTGCGGCCCCTCCTTGCGGACGAGGGCGAGGCAGTCCGCCCAGTCGCCCTCGCCGAACCTCTCCACCCAGCGGGTCGCCCCGTCCGTCAGTGCGGCCAGGGCGCGCACCTCGGCGCGCGGCAGCGTCCCGGTGACCGCGCGCACCGCGACCGACGGATCGGCCGCCGCGGTGAAGAAGCCGCCCTCCCTGTTGCGCACGGTGGCGTCCACCAGCGCGTCCGTGGCCAGCGCCGAGCGGGGCAGCCGGGCCAGCCGGTCGTCCAGCAGCGCGGTGACCGTGCCGTCCGGGGACTCGACGAGCAGGGCCGAGTCGGACAGGACCAGGTACTCGACCGACTCCGGCGACCAGCGCGCCAGCACCACCGTCGCCTGGGGCGTACGGGGGTGAGAAAGGTCACAGGTTTCCGCGTGTGCCCCGGCGGTGCGGGAAACGGCCCGGGACAGCAGCTCCGCCAACGGGACATCCTGGAAGGAAACGGTCAGCTCGGCCAGTGCCCCGCCGAGGCGCGCGGTGAACCAGGGGACCGAATGCCGGCACCCCGTACCGTCCCGCGGCGGCGTGACCCCGTCCAGCAGGACCAGCGAACCGCCCTGCCCGGAGGCCGGAAGCCCGACGCTCGCGAAGTCCTCGTTGGGGCGGGCCGCGTCCCCGGGCTCCGAGACAAGTTCCGTACGCATCCGGCCAGTCTGCACGACCCCTCCACCAGGGCCCCCGAAGACCCCCGCAGCTCCCCGGACACCGGCAGCCGTGCAGGTCAGGCGCCGCGTTTGGGTGGGATTGCAGTGCTCCGCAAGCGCGTGGCGGCGAATCCTGCCACCGGCCGCCGCAGACGTCCAACCGGCGTGCCACGACGGGCCGCTGCGCGAGGCGGCGCGACTTGCTCCCCAACTCACCTCCGATGTTCACTCCTTCGAGTGGCGGGTCGGGTGATGCGCGTGCGGTGCCCCTGGGCACTGGGAGGGTCGGGGGGCGACGGGGGCGTCTCGCCGACCGAGCGCGACCGGCCGTCCGCCAGGGCGCACGCCCTCCACACGGGCGGGGCGCAGGCGCCTGTTGACGGTACGTCACCCCGACCCACGGGTACACGAGTCAGGAATGCGAGCACCGGTGCAGAAGACGCGGCCTCGTCGCACAGGCAAGCAGACGCCCTCCACGGGGGACGCAGAGCAGAAGCCCGCCGTCGGCCGGGGCCGCCCCACCCACGTGCGCAACCGGCTCATCGTGGCCGTCGCGGTCGTGGCCGCGGCGATCGCCGGCGCCGGGGCCCCCTCCCTGCTCACCGCCTCCGGGCAGCTGAGTGATTCCCAGAGCCTGGTGACCCGGGCCGAGCGGACCCAGGACGCCCTCGCCCTCGCGCACTCGCTCGCCGACGAGCGGGACGACGTGACGTCCTACCTCGCGGCCGGCCGGCCCAAGGCGAAGGCGCCCACCGAGCAGCACAGCACCCGCGTCGACCGGCAGGTCGAGGAATTGCGGGCCGACTCCGGCACCCCGGCCGGGATGCGCGACGACCTCGAGGCCATCGCGGCCCTGCGCAGGGCCGCGCTCACCGGCAAGAGCAGCGCGCTCGAGGCGCACCAGGCGTACTCCACCGCCATCACCCGGCTGCACCGGCTCGCCGAGCAGCTCGCCGAGGAGACCCCGCCCCGGGCCGGCTCCGGCTCCTACGCGCTCGCCGAGCTGGACACCGCCGTCCAGCAGGCCGCCGCCACCCGCGGACTGCTGCTCGCCGCGCTCAGCGTGCCGAGCAGCACCCAGACCGTGATCGACCCCGTCACCGGTCTGCCCGCCACGTCCACCTCCACGTCGGACGCCGACGCCGAGCGGCGCGACGCGCTGACCGCGGCCGCCCTCCAGTCCCGCGTGCGCTCCGACGCCGCGCTCGCCGACTTCCGCGAGTCGGCGCCCCAGGCCGCCCGCGCCTCGTACGACTCCACGGTCACCGGCCCCGAGGTCGACGCCGCCGAGAAGTACCTCGAGGACCTCACCGACGCGCCGACCCTCTCCGACGAGGAGCTCGCCACCGGCACCAAGAAGCTGGCGGCCGCGCTCACCGCCCGCGTGGAGGCGATGCGCGGAGTCGAGTCCGCCCTCTTCGACCAGCGGACCAAGGACCTCGCCCAGCTGCGCGACGACGACGTCACCGCGCTCGAGATCCGCGTCGCCCTCCTCGGCGCCCTGATGCTGCTCGCGGTCGGCGTCGCCACCGCCATGGCCCGCACCCTCACCCGTCCGCTGTCCGTGCTGCGCCGCGGTTCCGCCCGGCTCGCCGAAGCGGAGAACCCCGCCGCCGAGGAACCGGTCGCGTTCACCGGGCGCAACGACGAGTTCGCCCAGGTCGTCCGCTCCGTCAACGCCCTGCACGCGCACGCCGCACAGCTCACCGGGCGGATCACCACGCTGGAGGCCGACCGCAAGCACCTCGTCGCGCAGCGGCAGCGGATGGCCGACGCCCGCGAGGAGCTGCGCACCCAGGTCACCGAGTCCGCCGCCCGCCTGGAACAGCTGCGCAGCAGCATCGGCGGCACCTTCGTCAGCCTGGCGCTGCGCACCCTCGGCCTGGTCGAACGGCAGCTCGGCGTCATCGAGGGCCTGGAGGAGCGCGAGGACGACCCGGACCGCCTGGCCACCCTGTTCAAGCTCGACCACTTCGCCACGGTGATGCGCCGGCACAGCGAGAACCTCCTCGTCCTCGCCGGCACCGAACACGTCCGGCACTCGGCGAGCCCGGTGCCCCTCGTCGACGTCGTACGGGCCGCGGTCAGCGAGATCGAGCGCTACGAGCGGGTCCGCATCGCGGCGCTGCCGCCGCACGCGCACATCGCCGGGTTCGCCGCCGACGACGTCAGCCACCTGCTCGCCGAACTCCTGGAGAACGCGACCTCGTTCTGCCCGCCCGACCTGCCCGTCGAGGTCTCCGGCTGGCTCCTGGAGAGCGGCGAGGTCATGCTCTCCGTGCAGGACGAGGGCATCGGCATGACCGAGGAACGGCTGGAGCGGCTCAACGCCCGCCTGTCCGACTTCGACCCGGAGGCGCCCTACGAGCAGGAGGGCGAGGACGGCCTCGGACTCGGCCTGTACGTCGTCGCCCGGCTCGCCCAGCGGCACGGTGTGCGGGTGCGGCTGCGCAAGCAGAAGCAGGGCGGTGTCACCGCGGTCGTGGTTCTGCCGGTGCCCCTGCTGGCCGCCGCCACCCCGGGAGCCGTGCCCGCCTCCGGTTCCGTCGCCGACGGTTCGCCCCGCGTCTCCCTGCCGGGCGCGGACGCCGAGGCCAACTCCAACGTCCTGCACGGTCGCACGGAGGGCGGCGACCCGCTGGTCTCCCTGGCGGAGCGGACGGTGAGAGCGCAGGAGTCCGCGACGGAGGAACCCGCCGCGCAGGAGTCCCCGGGGAAGGGACCCGCCGCGGAGAAGTCCGCCGCGGAGGAGTCCGCCGCGCAGGAACCCGCGGTGGAGGAGTCCGCCGCGGAGGAACCCGAGCCCACCGCGGACGAGCACGCCGGGGAGCGGTCCGCGGAGCCCGCGGCGGACGACGCCACGGAGCCGGCACCCCCCGGGACCGCTTCCGCGACCACCTCCGGGACGGCCGGCGCGGCCGAAGCCGTCGACGGTCCCGGGGAGGGCCCGGCCGAGGGCCCCGCCGAGGGCCCGGAGACGACGCACGAGCGGCCCGCCGAGACGACCATGGCGCTGCTGATCCCGGCGCCCGCGCAGGCGCCCGACGAGCGGCCGGCCGGCGACGGGG
>NZ_LIRG01000688.1 GCF_001419695.1 Streptomyces prasinopilosus | reverse complement strand
CCCGATCCCGCCGCGGGCCGGGGCGCCCCGGCCCGCGGCGGGATCGGGGAGTCCGTCCTGCGGCCCGACGGCGTCCTCAAGGTCACCGGAGAGTTCGCGTACTCCTCCGACCTGTGGCACGAGGACATGCTGTGGGGCCAGATCCTGCGCTCCCCGGTCGCGCACGCCGAGATCCTCTCGATCGACACCTCCGGGGCCCTCGCCCTGCCGGGCGTGCACGCCGTCCTCACCTACGACGACCTGCCGACCGGGGTGCGCCACTACGGCCTGGAGATCCAGGACACCCCCGTCCTGGCCCACGGCAAGGTCCGCCACCACGGCGAGCCGGTCGCCGTCGTCGCCGCCGACCACCCCGAGACCGCGCGCCGCGCCGCCGAGAGGATCAGGGTCGAGTACCGGGAGCTGCCCGTCGTCACCGACGAGGCCTCCGCGCTCGCCCCCGGCGCGCCCCTCGTCCACGAACACCGCGAGGACCACCACCTGCGGTACGTGGCCCACCCCAACATCGTCCACCGCCAGCCGATCGTGCGCGGCGACGTGGCGCGGGCCCGCGAGCGCGCCGACGTCGTCGTCGAGGGCGAGTACACCTTCGGCATGCAGGACCAGGCCTTCCTCGGCCCCGAGTCGGGGCTCGCCGTCCCCGAGGAGGACGGCGGCGTCCACCTCTACGTCGCCACCCAGTGGCTCCACTCCGACCGGCGCCAGATGGCGCCCGTGCTCGGCCTGCCCGAGGACAAGGTGCGGATGACCCTGGCCGGCGTCGGCGGCGCGTTCGGCGGCCGGGAGGACCTGTCCATGCAGATCCACGCCTGCCTGCTCGCCCTGCGCACCGGAAGACCCGTCAAGATCGTCTACAACCGCTTCGAGTCCTTCTTCGGCCACGTCCACCGCCACCCGGCCACGCTGCGCTACGAGCACGGCGCCACCCGCGACGGCAGGCTGACCCACGTCGCGTGCCGCATCGTCCTCGACGGCGGGGCGTACGCCTCCGCCTCCCCGGCCGTGGTCGGCAACGCCTCCTCCCTCGGCGTCGGGCCGTACGCCGTGGACGACGTGGAGATCGAGGCCCTCGCCCTCTACACCAACAACCCGCCCTGCGGCGCCATGCGCGGCTTCGGCGCGGTCCAGGCGTGCTTCGCCTACGAGGCCCAGATGGACAGGCTGGCCGCCCGCCTGGGCCTGGACCCGGTGGAGTTCAGGCAGCTCAACGCCATGGAACAGGGCACGCTCATGCCCACCGGGCAGGTCGTCGACTCCCCGGCGCCGGTCGCCGAACTGCTGCGCCGGGTCAAGGCGATGCCGATGCCGCCCGAGCGGCAGTGGGAGAGCGGCGAGGGCACCGACGTGCGCCGGCTGCCCGGCGGCCTGTCCAACACCACCCACGGTGAGGACGTCGTGCGCGGTGTCGGCTACGCGGTCGGCATCAAGAACGTCGGTTTCTCCGAGGGCTTCGACGACTACTCCACCGCGCGCGTCCGGATGGAGGTGGCCGGCGGCCGGCCCGTGGCCACCGTGCACACCGCGATGGCGGAGGTCGGGCAGGGCGGGATCACCGTCCACGCCCAGATCGCCCGCACCGAGCTGGGCGTCGGCCAGGTGACCGTCCACCCCGCCGACACCCGGGTGGGCTCGGCCGGCTCGACCTCCGCCTCCCGGCAGACGTACGTCACCGGAGGGGCGGTCAGGAACGCCTGCGAGCTGGTCCGGGAACAGGTCCTGGAGCTGGGCCGGCGCCGGTTCGGCTCCCGCCACCCGGCGTGGACGACGGCCGGACTGCTGCTGGAGGACGGCAAGGTCGTCACCGACGGCGGTGAGGTGCTGGCCGACCTGGTGGACGTCCTCGGGGACGAAGCGGTCGAGGCGGAGGAGGAGTGGCGGCCCCGGCCGACCGAGCCCTTCGACCCGCACACCGGCCGGGGCAACGGCCACATCCAGTACACCTTCGCCGCCCACCGGGCCGTCGTCGAGGTCGACACCGGGCTCGGCCTGGTCAAGGTGATCGAACTCGCCTGCGCGCAGTCCGTACGGCGCG
>NZ_LIRG01000687.1 GCF_001419695.1 Streptomyces prasinopilosus | reverse complement strand
AGGCACCGGGCCGCCGCCCGGAGCCGGGCCCAGGCCTGACGTCCGGCGGCGGGCGGCGGCCCGGTGCCTACACGCCCGTGGCCGCCCGCATGGCCGCTCCCACGATGCCCGCGTTGTTCTGCAGCCGGGCCGGGACGATCTCGGCCTTGATGCCCTCGATGTGGTGCAGGAACTTCTCGGACTTGCGGCTGACGCCGCCGCCGATCACGAACAGCTCCGGCGAGAACAGCATCTCCACGTGGGCCAGGTACTTCTGCACCCGGTGCGCCCAGTGCTCCCACGTCAGATCGTGGTCCTCCCGGGCCTTGCTGGAGGCCCGCTTCTCCGCCTCGTGGCCGTGCAGCTCCAGGTGGCCGAGCTCCGTGTTGGGGACCAGGACGCCGTCCACGAACACGGCGCTGCCGATGCCCGTGCCGAACGTCAGCAGGATGACGGTGCCCCGGCGGCCCTTCCCGGCGCCGAAGTGCATCTCGGCGACGCCCGCCGCGTCCGCGTCGTTGACCACGGTCACGGGCAGACCGCCGAGGCGGTCGCCGAGCAGGACCCGCGCGTCGGTGCCGATCCAGCTCTTGTCGACGTTGGCCGCCGACCGGATCGTGGTGCCGTCGGTGACCACACCCGGGAAGGTGACCCCGACCGGGCCGGTCCAGCCGAAGTGGCCGACGACCTCCTTGACCCCGTCGGCCACCGCGTCCGGCGTCGCCGGTTGAGGGGTGAGGACCTTGCAGCGCTCCTGCGCCAGGTCCCCCTTGTCCAGGTCGACCGGGGCACCCTTGATCCCGGACCCGCCGATGTCCACACCGAAGATCTGCATGGAACCACGTTAAGCCGGGCCGTGAACGGCGAACGAACCGGACGCCGTCACCAATCGGACACGGGGGGAGGATTGGGGACGCGATGCCGTCGCGTCCCCCGGGTTCCCGCTACGCCGACGCCGTGGCCTCTCCCGGTCCGGTGCCGCCGCGCTGCGCCGCCAGGGCCGCCGCCTCCTCGCGCAGGTCGCGGCGCAGTTCCTTCGGCAGCGAGAAGATGATGGACTCCTCAGCGGCCTTGACGATCTCGACGTCCTCGAAGCCGCGCCGGGCGAGCCATTCCAGGACCTGCTCGACCAGCACCTCGGGCACCGAGGCGCCCGAGGTGACGCCGACCGTGGAGACGCCCTCCAGCCAGGACTCGTCGATCTCGTCGGCGAAGTCCACCAGGTGGGCGTCACGGGCGCCCGCGATCTTGGCGACCTCGACGAGGCGCACGGAGTTGGAGGAGTTCCGCGAGCCGACCACGATCACCAGGTCCGCCTCGGCGCCCATCTGCTTGACCGCCAGCTGGCGGTTCTGGGTGGCGTAGCAGATGTCGTCGCTGGGCGGCGAGATCAGCTGGGGGAACTTGTCCTTGAGGGCGTCGACGGTCTCCATGGTCTCGTCCACCGAGAGGGTGGTCTGGGAGAGCCAGACGACCTTCGACGGGTCGCGGACCTCGACCTTGGCGACGTCCGCGGGGCCGTCGACGAGCTGGATGTGGTCGGGGGCCTCGCCGGAGGTGCCGATGACCTCTTCGTGGCCCTCGTGCCCGATCAGGAGGATGTCGTAGTCCTCGTTCGCGAACCGGACCGCTTCCTTGTGCACCTTGGTGACCAGCGGGCAGGTCGCGTCGATGGTGGCGAGGCGGCCGCGCGCGGCCTCCTCGTGGACGACGGGGGCCACGCCGTGCGCGGAGAACATGACGATGTTGCCCGGCGGCACCTCCTCCGTCCGCTCGACGAAGACGGCGCCCTTCTTCTCCAGGGTCTGCACGACGTACTTGTTGTGCACGATCTCGTGCCGGACGTAGACGGGGGCCCCGTACTGCTCGAGGGCCTTCTCGACGGCGATCACGGCGCGGTCCACGCCCGCGCAGTAGCCCCGGGGGGCGGCGAGCAGGACACGGCGGCCAGGCGAAGCGGTCATGCGTCCCATCGTAAGGGCCGCGTCCGGCAGCTCCGCGCTCGCGTCCCGGGGAGGCCCCGGGCCGGTCCGGGTGCCGGCCGCACGGGCGCGGCGGACGGGGCGTCCAGGCGCGGGGGCGGGCGGCGCCCGCCCGCGTACCGGGCGCTCGTGCGTCCGGTGCGGCCCGCGGTGTCGGCGGCTCGGACTAGTCTCGCCGCATGGCTGTCAACACGTCTGCGGAAGCGCCCATCCCGGTCGGTGAGGTGTCCCGGCTCATCGGGGGGTGGATCGACCGGCTCGGCGCGGTGTGGGTCGAGGGGCAGATCACCCAGCTGTCGCGGCGGCCGGGCGCCGGGGTGGTGTTCATGACGCTGCGGGACGCCTCGTACGACGTCTCCGTCGGCGTGACCTGCTACCGGAAGGTGTTCGACTCCGTCGCCGACGTCGTCGGTGAGGGCGCGCGGGTCGTGGTGCACTGCAAGCCCGAGTGGTACGCCCCGCGCGGACAGCTGTCGCTGCGGGCCGCGGAGATCAGGCCGGTCGGGGTCGGGGAGCTGCTCGCCCGGCTGGAGCAGCTGAAGAAGTCGCTCGCGCGGGAGGGCCTCTTCGCCCCCGAGCGGAAGAAGCCGCTGCCGTTCCTGCCGCGGCTGATCGGGCTGGTCTGCGGGCGCGCCTCGGCCGCCGAGCGGGACGTGCTGGAGAACGCCCGCCGCCGCTGGCCCGCCGTCCGCTTCGAGGTGCGCAACGTCGCCGTGCAGGGCGTGCACGCGGTGCCGCAGGTGGTCCAGGCCGTGAAGGAGCTGGACGCGGTCGACGAGGTGGACGTGATCGTCGTGGCGCGGGGCGGGGGCAGCGTGGAGGACCTGCTGCCGTTCTCCGACGAGCAGCTGGTGCGGACGGTGGCGGACTGCCGCACGCCGGTCGTCTCCGCGATCGGGCACGAGCCGGACAACCCGCTCCTGGACCACGTCGCCGACGTACGGGCCTCCACTCCGACGGACGCCGCCAAGCGGGTCGTCCCGGACGTGGGCGAGGAGTACGAGCGGGTGCGGCTGCTGCGCGACCGTGCGCGGCGCTGCGTGCGGGCGTTCGTCGACCGGGAGGAGCGGGGGCTGGCGCAGGCGCTGGCCCGGCCCTCGATGGAGGCACCGCACCGGATGATCGACGGGCGGGCCGAGGAGGTCACCGCGCTGCTCGACCGGGCCCGGCGTTCCCTGCGGCACCAGCTGGACCGGACCGACTCCGAGCTGATGCACACGCACGCGCGCGTGGTGGCCCTCTCCCCCGCCGCGACGCTCGAGCGCGGGTACGCGGTGCTGCAGCGGGCCGACGGGGACGCCGTGCGCGATCCGGGCGAGGTGGAGGCCGGCGAGGTGTTGCGGGCACGGGTGTCCGGGGGCGAGTTCAGTGTCCGAGTCGATGCGTAGGGTGGGCGGATGACCAGCAAGACGGAGCAGGCGGAGCAGGCGGGAAAGACGGGGAAGACGGGGCGGGCGGGCCGGGCGGAGGCCGTGGCCGAGGCCCTCGGGTACGAGCAGGCGCGGGACGAGCTGATCGAGGTCGTACGCCGCCTGGAGACGGGCGGTACGACGCTGGAGGAGTCGCTCGCGCTGTGGGAGCGGGGCGAGGAACTGGCGAAGGTGTGCCGGAGCCGGCTGGACGGGGCGCGGGCCCGGCTGGACGCGGCACTCGCGGAGGAGGCCGCCGGAGAGGCGGAGGACGGGGACACGGACGGGACGCCGTAGCCCACGCCCGGCCGCCCCGGCGTCCCCGGCCCCTCGGGCTCCGGCGACCCCGGCCCCTCAGGGCCCCGGCCGTCCCGGGCCCGGGCCCGCCGGGG